>JASJGP010000607.1:0-9388 GCA_033791485.1 Desulfobacterales bacterium
ACTCCGTCCGCATCTTCTAACACACCCACATTTCTGGGGTTTCTGAAGTGATCCATAACCGTTTCATTGTACATAAAAAGCGCCTCCCTCAAATCCTGTTTTTTTCTGCTTTAAAATAATCATTTTTTTCTTATAGTACAGAAACCAATGCCAAGTAAACCCAAAAAGGGTAATTGTAAACTTTTGCTTTTCGGGCATCACCATGATAAAGAATATGAAAGGGAAAAAATGATAACGTTGCAAACATTTACTCAAAGGCAATAATATTGATGAATTCGTGAAAAGTCATTTTCCACCACAGAGCACGCAGAGAACACAGAGAACAGCTTGTTTTTTTAATTAGTTGTCTCTGTGAACTCTGTGTTCTTTGTAGTAAATTCGACTTTCTACGACGCCATCAAGTTTGAAACCTGAATAAAAAAAAGACAGGAGGAAATTAGGATGGGCAAAACAAGCTTACGAATCATGTATATGAATGTGGAGAATCTTTTCTCACCCGGCCAGTCTTTTTATGGGTCGCAGTACGACCAGCAAGAATATGATGACAAGGTCAATTGGATCGCCGATAAAATAGCCCGGGCACATGTCCATGTGGTTGGACTGACTGAAATAGGTGAAATTTCAACTACTTGTATCGCCAATATTTTAAACGCTCTAAACAATAATGACCCGACAGGATGGCCGATGTTTCAACACCAGTTTCGCGCACAGGCCAGCAAGGGCAGTACAAAGATTCGCAACGCGGTCATCTCACGCTTTCCACTCTCCAACACCGAAAGTCTTGTTGATTTTCCATCAGGATTTCAAGTCGATTTATACAAACCGGACACCAACTCAGATTCTCAGAATAACTGGATCACTGTTCCCACCAGCGAATACAACCGTCCGGTGGCCAAGGTGACTGTCAATCCCCCTAATGGCGCAAATCCGTTCAATTTTTTCGTGATACATCTGAAATCCAAGCGCCCGGCTAAAGCCTCTCATGATGGTTACAACGAAGCCATCGGGATCGCCCGCTCTGCCATTCAGCGCAATGTTGAAGCTGCCGCCTTACGCTATTACATGGATTCGTTTCTGCCGGTTCAACATTCCGATAATAATAAAGTACCCACCATTGTGGGTGGCGATTTCAACGATACCCCGACTGCCGTACCGGTGGAGAATATCCGCGGATCATTTGACCGGAAACCAGGCCCCGCCAGCACCTGGTCGGGGCCGGATATACTCCGGCTTCTTAGCTGCGCTCGATTGCATCTGAAAACAAATGCGTACGAAGATAAGTTGTTCTCCTATGTACACAACGAAAGTTTTACACTAATCGACCACGCCTTTGTGACCGAACATCTTCCCAAAAAATTTGTTCGTATGGAAATATATAATGATCATGTATTTCGCCATCATGGTTTATCTTCACCAACTAAACAAGAACAGCAATGGAAGTCAAAAGTGTCAGACCATGGTATTGTTGTTGTAGAATTTAAAAGGATGCTGAAATAGAATTGCATCATCAGAAATTTATAAACTCATTATGAGGTAAACTTGAGGCAGTGGGCAATTATATTGAAAACGGCTGAGGTTTTTTGGAATTGGCTCCAAAAACATACGTAAATTAGGAGGAGACAACATGAGATACAAATATAAAGTTGGTACCAGGAGCATTGAATTGAATGTTGATGAAGATCTGGTTGCTGTCCGATTTAAAGAACCGGCGAAGCACAGTACACGTGCAACGATTACAGAAAAATGTAAATTGGGTCGTTTCCGTGAGCGTACTGAAGTTCCCGCTGAAAAGTACACAATTTTGCCCGTTAGCCAGGATGCCAAACCAAGGAAAAAGCGTCACCAGGCGGCTGTAAAGTCCCTGTCACAGGAAACCGAGGTTGCACGCGTGGCAACGGTATTCAAATTGGCTAAAACAAGTATCATTGCTACCGACCGGGTGCTGGTGGGCTTTAAAGCAGGCACAAAAAAGGTATCGAAAGTGCTGGATAAGTTTGATGCCAAAGTGATTGAGGCAAATGGAGACGAATATATCGTCCAGCTAAAGGAAAGTGCAGACCCCTTAAAGATCGCATCTCAACTCGTAAAGGAAGAAGTCGTCGTTTATGCTGAACCGGACTTCGTATCAATCGGAAGCCATGTTGCCCGTACCGTTCAGCCAATACGGCGACCTGCTGCCGGAGACCCGAAAGCCGATCAACAATATGCCATCAGGATCACCAAGGCTGTTGACGCATGGCAATTACAAAAAGGTGACCAGCTGGTACGTATTGCCATTCTGGACGAGGGTGTCGATGTGGATCATGAAGATTTGAACGCCGCTATCATCAGTTCCTATGATGCCGTTGATGATGATACTTTTCAAGAGCCAAACTCGTGGGATGGCCATGGCACAGCGTGTGCAGGGCTGGCTGCTGCAACACACGATAACGATCGCGGTATCAAAGGGATAAGCGGTGGTTGTTCGATTCAGGCCGTAAGAATTGCCTATTCACCTGAAAAGGGAGCCAATTGGGTCACCCGTAACTCGTGGATAACCCGTGCCATAGATTGGGCCTGGCGGGATGGTGCCAGTGTAATCAGCAATAGTTGGGGAGGCGGTGCACCTTCTACAGCTATCAAAAATGCTTTTGATCGAGCAAGGACACAGGGCCGAAACGGCAAAGGCTGTGTAATCGTGGTTGCTGCAGGTAATGATTCCGGCCCGGTAGATTTCCCTGGTAATTTGGATAATGTGTTAACGGTATCCGCAAGCAATGAATATGACGAATTCAAAACCAAAACCAGTCGTGACGGTGAATACTGGTGGGGGTCGAATTTCGGTCCGGAAGTTGATCTGGCTGCGCCGGGCGTTCACAATTTAACCACGGATATTTCTGGTGCAAGTGGCTATACGGCAGATGATTACACTGATTTCAACGGAACTTCATCGGCCACGCCAATCGTTGCCGGTTCGGCTGCCTTTCTGTTGTCGGCAAATAACAATCTAACGGAATTGCAGATCCGGGATCGCTTGAAACAAGTTGCCGACAAGGTCGGTACGAAGGCGTACCAAAATGGTCGTAACGATGAATTCGGCAGTGGCCGGTTGAATGTACTGGCTGCGCTTCAGGTTTCGCAACCGGAACAAACAAGTTATGTCACGATCCATAAAGTGTTGCAGAATGTGGCAATTAAAGACCAACTCAGCAGTCGGATCAGTGTTTCAGTAGGTGATTCAAAGCTTTTGAAGGACATCAAAGTGCATATCGAAATTAAGCACACTTATATTAGTGATTTGCAGGTAAACCTGATGCCACCGGTTAATTCAAGCGAAGCACCTGTAACGCTGCATGATCACACAGGCCGAGGGGATGACAACCTGTTCAAAACCTACGACATTGACACGACACCGGATCTGTCGCGCTTTGTTGGAAAAAATCTTCAGGGCGACTGGACGCTGGAAGTTAGCGATAACGCCAATCAGGATGAAGGAAAAATAGTCAGTCTATCATTAGAATTAACTTATTGATGTTATTCATGGCATAAAATTTGATTCATTGAATTAGTATAGAAAAGAACGCCCTTCACTATTAAATCTGAAAGGCGTCTCGATAACTCTTCCGGCGATTCCGGTGACGCCTCCGGCGGCGCGGGTGGGCACCTCGCCGGTGAATTTGTAAAAGGCTTTATAAATGGCTGAGGGACCAGGATTCGAACCTGGGTTAACGGGGCCAGAACCCGTCGTCCTGCCGCTAGACGATCCCTCAGCAGATTAACGTAAACAAATACACAAAAGCATGATACCAGTCAAGACAATTTCTATGTTTTGGACACAAATTACTACGGATGGTCAGTTGTTAATTTGTTCAGGCTGAAAATCTATCTTCTTGACCTAACCCCTCTTATTTGATAGAAAAATAGTAAGCGTTCACAGGATGCAGATTGTACAACCTTTTTGTTTCGAATCGGCGTGAATGAGTACAAAACGAGATATGATAGAGAATTCCATGAAATATAAGCGTCAACGGGAAGAAATGGTTAAAAGACAGATCGAAGCACGTGGGATAACAGATGAAAAAGTTATTGCCGCTATGCGCAATGTTCCAAGACATCTTTTTGTCAGCGAAGCGCTGACAGATCAGGCGCATGGTGATTTCCCTCTTCCCATCGGAGAACAGCAAACCATATCACAACCATATATTGTTGCTGAGATGACCCAGGCGCTGCAACTTTCTAAAGAAGATCGAGTCTTAGAGATCGGGACAGGCTCAGGATATCAGGCTGCAATTATTGCTCAAATCGGATATCGTGTTTATACTATTGAAAGGATACACTCACTTCTATTGAAAGCCCGCGGTCTTTTTGACAGGCTTTTATATCATAATATTATAACCCGGTATTCTGACGGAACTACAGGATGGGCGGATCAAAGCCCTTTTAATGCCATAATAATTACGGCAGGAGCTCCGTCAATTCCGCAAACACTTGTAAACCAGCTCGCCGTGGGAGGACGTATGGTGATACCTGTTGGTGATCAGTATTCCCAGGAACTGATTAAACTTCATCGGGAAAAAAATGGAATACATAAAACCAACCTGGGAGGATGTCGGTTTGTTAAACTCATTGGTGAACACGGCTGGAGAGAAAAATAAATGCTTCGCCGTCTTTACGACTGGGTACTGCACTGGGCTGAAACACCTTATGGATCATGGGCGCTATTTTTATTGGCTTTTTGTGAATCCTCTTTTTTCCCTATTCCTCCCGATATACTTCTTATTGCTCTCGCTGTTTCCATTCCGAAAAAATCATTTAAATATGCACTGATATGCTCAGCGGGGTCAATATTGGGAGGGTGTCTTGGTTATTTGATTGGATGGCAGTTTATGGCCGGCATCGGGGAAAGAATTATTTCCTTATACGGACTTGGACAAAAATTTGAATACATTAAAGAGCTGTACGTTACATACGATGCATGGGCTATTGGGATTGCAGGATTTACACCTATACCTTACAAGGTCTTCACTATCTCTGCAGGCGCATTTAAAATAAATTTTTGGGTATTTATTGTCGCATCCATGGTTTCAAGATCTGCACGCTTTTTTCTTGTAGGAGGGCTTATTTATTTATTTGGGCCAAGGATTCAATCTTTTATTGATAAATACTTCAACATTCTGGTTGTTGTATTTACTATCCTTCTAATAGCAGGTTTTATCATAATCAAGTACTTTTTTTAACTGAGGGGTCGGGGAGTTTCTCTTCAAAGGTTTTTTGGTGAACCGTTTGCGCTTTAATGATTGTCAGCGGTTTGCCTGGCGAATAGGCGATTCCCCAGGCAAACAGATCAGAGATTGAGAAACTCCCCGACCTCTCAGTTAACTGCACCTGGAAAACCCGCACGAATGACAAACCAGGCAGCCTTCTTCATGCGACAATACGCTGCTGCATTCCGGGCACACACCCATCATTGGTTTGTTTTCTTCTACAAAATTAGAATCGGTTATATGATTCAGTATCTGTGCAATTGCATCCGGGCATGAAAGTACCTGCTTTCCATTTTGCCATGCGGATTGCGGGCATCTAATACCGATCAGTTGTTTAACTATGGCATCAACTTTTACTCCTGACCGCAAAGCAAGAGATATCAGCCTTCCTGAAGCTTCAATCTGAGAAGAAGCGCATCCGCCGGTCTTTCCCATCTGGGCAAAAACTTCGCACATTCCTTCTCTGTCAGAATTTACTGTAACGTATAGTTTCCCGCATCCTGTAGATATGCGCTCAGTCACTCCACTGGTACGTTCCGGTCTGGGTCGCGGGAGGATTTTTTCAGGTTTGTCTTTTCCTCTGCCGATGTTTAAAACCTGCCGGTCCCTGCTTCCGTACCTGTATATCGTAACGCCCTTACATCCGTAGTTATGGGCAAGAAGGTATACTTTTTCGACATCTTCTTTTGTTGCATCAGCAGGAAAATTGACGGTCTTTGAAACAGCGTTATCCGTATATTTCTGAAATACAGCCTCGATTTTTACATGCCATTCGGGTAAAATATCATGTGATGTTCTGAAAAACTTTTTAATATGATCCGGAACCTTGTCAATATTCTGCAGGGAACCGGCACTTGCTATTTCGCTTGCAAGGGCATTAGAGTAAAATTTTTCTTTTTTTGCTATTTTGACAAACAACGGATGCATTTCATATAGAGATTTTCCGTCAAGCACATGCCTTTCATGGGATACAGCAAAAACAGGCTCTATGCCACCTGAAGTGCTGGCTATTATGCTGATAGTGCCGGTTGGTGCAATGGTGGTTGTGGTTGCATTTCTCATATATGGAGTGGAAGAATTATCAAATATACTTTTTTTATATGAGGGAAAATTTCCTCGCTTTTCTGCAAGCGCAGCAGATGCATTCTTCGATTCTTGTGAAATAATAGACATAACCTTTTCTGCATGGGAAACTGCCTCATCGGAATCATAAGGAATTTCCAGTTGCAAAAGCATATCAGCAAAACCCATAACACCAAGACCGATTTTTCGGGTCTTTTTAGTCATTTCTTCAATACAGGCAAGAGGGTACTTATTGACTTCTATAACGTTATCGAGAAAATGAACTGCATCGAAAACTGTTTTTTTAAGACGAGTAAGATTAAGCTGATTGTTAGTTATCATTTTTGAAAGGTTAATGGAACCGAGGGTGCAGGATTCATAAGGCAAAAGAGGTTGCTCCCCGCAGGGATTTGTTGCTTCAATACTCCCAAGCAATGGTGTTGGATTATTACGGTTTATGCTATCAATAAAAATAATACCGGGCTCACCTGTCCGCCATGCAGAATCTACAATTGTTTCAAATATTTTACCTGCAGAGACATGCCTTGAAACTTTTCCTGTCCTTGGATTTATAAGGTCGTAGTCAGCATTATTTTTCAGCGCATCCATGAAAACATCGGTCAGTGCAACCGATATATTAAAATTATTCAGATGGTCATGATCGTTTTTTGACATAATGAATGCTTCTATGTCCGGATGATCAACACGCAGTACCCCCATATTGGCACCTCTGCGGGTTCCACCCTGTTTGACGGTTTCAGTAGCCCCGTCAAAAACAGCCATAAATGAAAGAGGGCCGCTTGAAACACCTGCCGTTGATAAAACCACATCCTTTGCAGGACGAATTCGGGAAAAAGAAAATCCTGTCCCTCCCCCGCTTTTATGTATCATTGCAGTATGTTTCAATGTCTCAAAAATACTTTCCATAGAGTCTTCAATAGGAAGAACGAAACATGCTGCAAGCTGTCCTAAACGTCGGCCGGCGTTCATAAGGGTTGGTGAATTGGGTAAAAACCACATGTTAGATAGCATTTTAAGAAATTCTTTTTCTGCTTTATCAACATCCGCACCGCTTTCAAATATTGCGTCCGCTCCTGCGATACTTTTTGCAACCCTGGTAAACAGTCCCTCGATCGTTTCTTTAATATTGCCGCTGCTGTCTTTTTTTAGATAACGCTTTTTAATAACAACTTCGGCATTTTCTGAAAGTGATATTTTCATGGCTTTTGTATGTATTATACCTCGGATTGAAAAATATGCCCAAATGAGCCTTCAGATGATCCAAATGCAGCTTTTCATATAATCTAAAATATTACTATATTTCAAAGCCGCCGGTCGCATTCATTTGTCTTTTATACCGTACTTTTCTTTTAATTTCCGGTTTACCAGAGGAGGAACCATGCCGCTCACGTCACCGCCAAAACGCGCTGCTTCCTTTATTATTGACGAACTTGTGAAAATCCAGCGAAGACCGGTCATAAGGAAAACAGTTTGAACTTCTCTATTTAAGCGGCGATTCATCAACGCCATCTGAAACTCATATTCGAAATCAGAAACAGCTCGCATTCCACGGAGTAATGCACAAGATTTCTTTTTAGCCGCATAATTTACAAGAAGCCCGTCAGAGGTATCCAGCTCAACATTTGAAAAATTTTCCATGCTTTTTTCAAGCATATCTATTCTTTCTTCAATGGTAAAAAGGTAATCTTTGCCGGGGTTGTATAAAATGGCAACAATGATCTTATCAAAAATCTTTAGCCCCCGTTTAAGAATATCAAGATGTCCGTTTGTAACCGGATCAAATGAACCAGGGTATATGGCAACTTTTTTCATGTAATAACCGTTCCTTTTACCACAGGTGGCACAGAACTCATATAGGTAACTATTTAATAAACCAATAAATTCTCTGTGTTCTCTGTAAGCTCAGTGGTGAAAAATAACTTTTTACGAATTAATCAAAATTATATCACATAATTTAGAAACGAAACAAGCGTTTTTCCGTATTTCCTCTGATCTGTGATTTCAAAAACCGCCGGTTCTTTTGGAATCGGTTCCCGTACAGAATGCTCGACAATGATTAAACAGCCCTTTTCCATGCAGCAGCTAAGGTGAAGATTGAGTAAAGCCGGTTTTAAAAAATTTTTATCATAAGGCGGATCCATAAAAACAAGATCAAATGCCGGATTTGAATGTTCAATGCACGTTAAATTTTTAGTTATATCCCATTTAATAACTTTAAATCTATCGTCAAGATTGCATAATTTAATGTTTTCTCTTATTGCAGATACAGCGCTTTTAGAGATGTCAATGAATACGGCAAACTTAGCCCCGCGACTTAAGGCTTCAATGGCGAAAGCACCAGTTCCGGCGAAAAGATCCAATATGCAAGTATTTTCCACATTAAAGGCAATAATATTAAATATTGATTCGCGCAGCCGATCAGATGTTGGTCTTGTTTTCGTCCCTTTAATCGAATGTAATTTTTTGCCCTTTAAATCGCCACTGATAATTCTCAAACCCTTATCCTTAAGGAAACTTTGTAACTCAGCCTATCCACCTGTGTTACCTTTATTAATTGAATTTTTTTATTTTCTTATGAAGATAACTCCTTCCAACCCCTATTACTTTTGCTGTTTTTGTTATGTTGCTATTATTAAGAAAGAGCTTTTTTAGTATAAATTCTTTTTCAAAAGCTTTTTTTGCTTCCTTAAAATCATCCATCAATAAAAACTGCGGCTCAAGCAATTCCGGCTGTTTGACTCCACCGGGGTAATAGGAATCAGGTAAATCGGTTTCTTCTATTATATCCCTTTTTACCATGATGGTCAGCCGTTCTAAAAGATTCTTCAGCTCCCTTACATTTCCAGGCCACGGATAACTGCGGAACAAATCTAGGGCTTTGGGGGCTAATTTTTTTCTGGTTGTTTGATTTTGCTTGGCAAATTCAGCAAGGAAAATATCCACTAAAAGTGGAATATCCTCACATCGCTGTCTTAATGCCGGAACATTGATTGGTATCACGTTAAGACGGTGGTAAAGATCCTCTCTGAAACTTCCCTTTTCAATTTCTTCTTCAAGACCTT
>JASJGP010000608.1:0-2930 GCA_033791485.1 Desulfobacterales bacterium
TTAACATAAGAAATGAATTTCAATTCATATTGATTTTCTTTATCCTGCTCACAACCTCAAGGAACTTGACTTAAATCCAATTTGGTATATTACTTCTAATATTTTATAAATTAGTCATGCTATTTATATCCAAATATACAATATGGCTTACTTAGTCAAGGAAAGGAAACCGCCCGATGCCGTTAGCTTTCAATTCACTCAGTCACGGAACTATCGCTTTTGGATTCTTCAACATCGATTCCGATATGCTGCTTTGTGACCACTACTTTTTATTTGCCACCGATTTTTGCAACTATATGGGAAGTCTTGCTGAAAACGCAGGTAAGGAGTCTTATCAGGCACTTTGGCAGGTTTATTTTATCAAATCACCGGAAGATATCGGGGACCTGATGGGGGCTATCCAGGGGAATCATTTAAGCGGGTTTATGGGTGAAATCTATCGCAATTTTCCCTTTCCCAAAGAGCCTGAAGATTTCAAACAAAAACCCGAAGGATTTCAAACCCAATCCCAGGTTTCTGAAATTATAGCAAACTACGCCCGGCCCCAGAAAATTTCATTTTCGGTATCGCGCAATGGCAGCGAAATTGAACTTGGTGACTATCGCTTTGACCGCATTGAATTTCAAAAATTATTAATATATGTCTGGCGAGGCGGTTATCCTCGCTGGAAAGATGAAATCAGACCGGGTTACGTGACGGAAATGAGAGACAAGATATTGAAGAATTGCAGAGGGGTATTCGAAAATATGATCTTTGAGGAACAGTATAACTCAGGCTGACAGCAGTTTTTTTACACTTGGGAATGCTTCAGTATTTGTATGCGGAAGAAAAAGGGCTGATGTAAACTCATCCATGAACTTACTGTTGCTGGAAAAGTCGATATACGTCATGTTATTTGAAATGTTTATGGCTTCTTTGCGATAATCGTCTGACAAAAGCGCCATGTATGCACCCGCAATTGAACTGTTGCCGAGATAGGAAAACTTGTCACGGTCTATATCAGGCAGAAGACCGATGGTTATGGCCCTTTCAATGTTTAGGTACTGTCCGAAACCGCCGGTGATTATGACTCTGTCTACCATGGAAAAATCCATTCCCGCTTCATTAAGCAGCACAGAGAAGCCGGCATATACAGCTCCTTTACTCAAAACAAGACTGTTAATATCGGTTTCGGTAAATACGATGTCTTCATCCATCGCAGTGTTTTTTGCAAATTCAAGGATATAAGATCCTTCCCCGTCATACTTTTTCATTCTTGGATGATCAGATTCGAGCCCGAACTTTCCGTTGGGGCCTATAATACCGGTTTTAAGCATTTCGGAAATCAGGTCGATCATCCCTGAGCCGCAAATGCCACGTGGAAGTAAATCTCCGACTGTGGAAAATTCCGGTTCCAGTGTTTCCGGATTTATGGATACCTTTTCGATGGCCCCTTCTTCAGCGCGCATTCCCCACCTGATGCCACCACCTTCAAAGGCCGGACCTGCCGAGCATGAGGCGGTCATAAGCCAGTCCTTATTACCAAGAACAATTTCACCGTTTGTGCCCACATCAATAAAAAGAGTTAAAGGCTCTTCCCTGTGAAATCCTGTATATAAAAGGCCGGAAACGATATCACCACCAACATAACTGGCGGGTCCCGGCATAACAAAAACGGCGGCAACAGGATTGGCCTTGATACCTATGTTGCCGGCCTTTAAAATGGGAAACTCGGAAACAGCAGGAATATACGGTTCGCGCCTGATATATTTCGGTTCAATGCCAAGAAGGAGATGTGTCATGGTGGTGTTACCGGAAATCACAACATTTTCGATCTGTTTGAAATCATCTTCCAGGCCGCCTATTGCTTCGCTGATAAGATTGTTGATAGTTGAAAGGGACATGCTGCTTAATTTTTTCACCCCGTCTTTTTCAGCACAGACGATACGGTTTATTACATCGTCTCCGCAGGTTGCCTGGCGATTATGTCCCGATGTAGCAGATAAAATTGTACCGTTGGCCATATCTACAATGTAAACTACAATCGATGTTGTTCCAAGATCGATTGCCAGCCCTAAAGATCTCTTTAAGCCGTTTCCAGAGGCAACTCTCAAAACTTCGGATGCGCATTTTTTATGAAGCACGGAAGCGGTAACCTTCCAGTCGTCTTCTCTCATAGTTTCAGCCAGTTGTCGCATTACTTTCAGTCCGACACTTAAACGGCTGACATCGCAGCCCGCTTTTTTTAATCCACGGTTAAGCCTGTCAAGATCGCTGACGGAATCTTCCAGGGTGGGTTGATCAAGCTCCAGTGGATAGTTTTCCAGCATTGGCTCGATGTTTGTCACAAGCCCTTTAAGCTTCTCTGTTGCTTCTTCTCCCATGCCTGCAACTTTTAGTTTCTTTTCGATGGACTCCTCGGGAACTCTTGCTGTAATATCCCCGTTGACTTTGGTTAAACAGGCAAGGACATATTTTTTTTCTTTTTCCGTATCACTCAGCAAGGGTGTGTCATCAGTTTCAAATTGTCCTGATTTTATGATCAGTTTACATTTTCCACATGCCCCCTTTCCGTTACATGAGGCATTAATGTGTATATCCGCTTTTCGGGCAGCCTCCAGCAGGGTAGATCCTTTTGGCACGGTTACTTCTTTTTTGTCCGGTTCAAATAAAACAGTGGCTGTTTCTATCTCTTCTGTAACCCTTTTTTCTTCACCAATCCAACCTTCTACACCTTTTTTAGATAAAAAGTTAATGGGGCAGGAAGAACGATATTTACAGTAAATTTCCGGATCGCGGCATTTAATGCATTCCTCACACATATAAACATTGTGCTTCATGCATAAATAGTTGGTTTCCCTGTCAGGATGGTTTACACATTTTCCCATTTAGATTATCTCCAGATTGTTTAATTCTTTAGTTTCGGAATTTATTCTTTTTCTATCAAGAAC
>JASJGP010000609.1:0-3300 GCA_033791485.1 Desulfobacterales bacterium
CACCCTTTAACGTTAATAAGTGGTTGGGCGTTCCTTCTTTAATTCAGTTTTGCAATAGGGACAATACATCTGGGCTATATTTTTTTCATCCATCACATCATCCAGGTTCAGTTTTAACACATAGGTTTTTTTTTGAACTGTTTTGCACTGACTGTTCTGACAATAATATTTAATATCCATGATGACTCCGTCTCTCTCTGTTTTAGGTTGCTATTCATAGATAATAATACCGTTAACCGGATTGTAAAATTAATTTCGAAAAAGAAAATAAATTCTCTTAAAAATGTCCTATTGTGAATAAAATGAAAAAGATATCTAATTTTTTATATTTAAAATCTAATTATTAACTGGTAGACTAACCTTCACACAAACGGTTTATTGGAGACAGGACAGGTGGATAGAGACTTATGACAAAAAAAAGAAAAGCCATCAACAGCCGCCATGGGGAAATCATTGCGTTGATTAAAACCAGCGGGTTTGTTACGGTTGAAGAAATGGCAAACACATTCAATGTAACCCCTCAAACCATCAGAAGAGACATCAACTTCCTTGACAGCCAGGGATATGTTTCCAGATACCATGGGGGTGCCGGCCTTTCCGTCAGCACAGAGAATGTAGCATACCGGCATCGAAAAGAACTTCTTCTCAATGAAAAAAAGAAAATTGCCAGAAAGACTGCATCAATGATAGCGGATAACACCTCTCTTTTTATCAATATCGGTACCACCACAGAGCATGTTGCAAAGGAATTGGTGAATCACAATAAAAAACTGAGAATCATCACCAACAACTTGAATGTCGCCGCCATAATGAGCAAACAGGAAGATTTTGAGGTGATTGTCACCGGCGGCATTGTTCGAAGCAAGGATTGCGGTATTACCGGCGAAGCTGCAGTAAATTTTATCCGTCAGTTCAAGGTTGATATCGGCATCATCGGGATCAGCGGGATTGACCTTGACGGCACCCTGCTTGATTTTGATTTCAGGGAAGTCCATGTGGCAAGAACCATTATTGAGAATTCGAGAAAAGTGTACCTTGTTGCGGATCACTCAAAGTTTGGCAGAAATGCCATGGTAAAACTGGGCAGCATCACAGAGATTGACACTCTGATCACGGACAAGGCGCCACCCGACCAACTCATCGAAATCATGAGCAATAATGATATCAACCTGGAGATAAGCTAACACCATCAGGAAAAGCCTTCTGATATGGCGAAATTCCTGACTCACCCCGTGAAATTACCATGGGGATCTGTCCCTTCCATAAAGAAGCAGACCCCGTCATTTTGAGCTTTTCCAAACACTCGTTTCCATGGCGAGGTATAAATTTTCCACTTTCTTCCTTGCCCAGGACGTCTTTCTCAAAAACTTAAGACTGGATTTAACCGAAGGGTCACTGGTAAAACATCGAATTTTGATGCGGTTCCCCAACTCATCCCACCCATAGTGCGCAACCAGAGAGTTCACCATCTGTTCCAGACTCACACCGTGAGGGGATTATTGGCTTGTTGCTCTCCCATGAAGTCAGGAAGGCCCCATGTTTTTTAGCACCTCTTTTACCTGGTTGCCGTCGGCAAGCTTGCCAAAGTGCTTCATGACAACGCCCATGGCCTGGACAGGACTTTTGAACTGGGCAAGATCCACATTTTCCCGGACCCATATTTCAATCTCCGGGGAGGTTGCCATCCGGGGCAGATATAAATTTAATAATTCCAGATAGTCTGAGGTGGTTTCCTTTTTAATCTCCAGCACGGTTTTTTCCGACTTAACAAATTTGCGAATGATGTTTAGCAGGTCCTCATCGGTTATTTCCTCTGGTGTCTTGACCCGGGTGGTCTTTTTTCCGCTCTCCAGGATAATTGAAATCGTGAGGCTGGGAAAGGACCCCATGATGAGCCGCATGGTATCCCGAACAGCGGTATCCTTTTTTATCATGGCACCCTTCATATCCTGGCGGATCTTATCATAGAGGGAAATCTCCATTGATGCATCCCACCCATATCCCTTGCTGATCTCTGACATTTGCAGTATTTCTCCTTTTATGACCATTAAAATTCATCGATTGTTAATTAAGTCACCATACCACATTGACCGGATCACCGCCACCATGATCCCTGGCCATTTCAGGGGCGAATCATTTCCTGCAGCCCTGACCGGGGCAGATGAAATTTCTTTTGATTTTAATGAAAAATATGATATTACACACCCCGTTGTATAATCGGAATGGCCGGAACACAGGTATTTGCCCCTGGCCACAACGAAAGATGAAACTCTATAATTGCAATACGTTTTGCAATACCTTTTGCAATACCTTGGCCGGAGTTTCATGTAAAAAGGTAAAAGGTTTAGATGGCACCAAAACATAGATTAAAGAATATTTTTTAAATTATAGGAGATTGTTGTATTATGTTGAAAAAAAGTTTGATGATTACGCTGACCCTGATCATGCTCGCACCCTGTGCATTTTCCCAAACAATTATCAGCGTCGCCTCTGACGCCACATGGCCTCCAATGGAATATGTTGATAGAGACAAGTCCATCGCAGGGTTTACACCTGAACTATTGGCTGCCATGGAAAAAACAGGTGATATTAAATTTAACCTCAAGAACACGGCCTGGGATGGCATATTTGCAGGTCTTGCTTCCGGCAAATTTGATATGATTGCATCCTCTGTTTCCATTACAGACCCCCGTAAAAAAGTCATGGATTTCAGTGATCCTTATTTTGAAGTTAAACAAGGGGTTATCACAAACAAAACAGCAAACATTAAATCTAAAGCAGATTTAAAGGGCAAAAAAGCCGGTGCTCAAATCGGTACCACAGGCTTTTTGGTAACACGAAAAATTGAGGGGGTCACCATGAAATCCTACGACGAAATCGGCCTTGCTGTGGAGGATTTATATAACGGACGTATTGATGTCGTTGTATGTGATGATGCCGTTGCAGCTGATTATGCGCTTACAAACAAACAATATTCAAAGGACTTGACCCTGGCCTTCCTTCTAAAATCTGACAAACCCGAATATCTGGGGTTTGCTTTCAAAAAAGGGAATTCTCCGGACAAACTAAAACTGGTTAACCAGGCCCTTAAACGAGTAAAAGCATCGGGTGAATACGATAGAATTTTTAGCAAATGGTTCTAATCTATTAAGGTTTTTAAAATTCCCGGCAGAGATAAGACCTGCCGGGAATTTTAATTTTATTAAACAAAAAATTTTGATCCTGATTTTGTGGTATTGGAGCAGACAAGATGGCAGACAAGAAACATCCCATTAATATGGCAGTCGGAGACGGTGCCGC
>JASJGP010000610.1:0-3098 GCA_033791485.1 Desulfobacterales bacterium
CCCCAGCCCGGCTGCACTGTTGAATCAATTCATCAAGGCGTTCAGTCAGATATAGCGGGATAGATAAAAGTCGATATGAAACCGATTGGCCCAATGTCGTTTTTACGCTGATGTTTTCCAATGATGGTTGGTTGACATTGCACCGAACGGCAAAGTCAAGGTGTTTTTGGGCCATGAAGTGGTGCAGCGATTTCATACTGCCGGTGGCGCCGGACTTAACTTCAACAGGAACTATACGATTGCCATGTTGAATGATATAGTCTATTTCACCCTGCCTCCCACCGGTTGTTTGCCAATAAAAAAGCCATGGCTCTGCAAACGGGGCCTGGGCCGCGCGCAGCTGCTGTCCGACAAACTGCTCTGCCAGTCCGCCCTTATTTGAAAAGATGATATTTTTTGCTTCCCCACGGCTCGTCGATGACAAGCCCATTTGAGCTGAAACTAGACCGATGTCCACCATTATGGCTTTAAAAAACTTGTCATTTGATTCTGCTCCCAAAGGCAAACCATTGCCTGCCGTATGTAGAATTCTCGTACAGACTTTTGCCTGGCTTAGCATCGACAGGGCCTTTTTGACCTTAACTACCTTTTTCGCCGAATCCACTCGGCTGTATACAAATTTATTCCCCAGCTGCTCGGAAACCGACAGAAGGATTCGGTTTAAAAGCACGGCCTCCATTTCCCCGCCATATTTATGAAAATCATCACGATAAGTAGCCAAAAGATCCTGCTGAATCTTAATGCAGGATTTTAAATTTTTGCTGTCAATCCATTCTTGAACAACTTCCGGCATCCCCCCGACCAGGCAATAATCGTGATACAATCCCAGGCATTTTTCATGCAGCGATTCGGGCAATTTTGTTTCCGGATTGAATGACGACAATTTATTGCAAAGCGCTTGATTGCCTGTCGCCATAAAGAACTCGAAAAAAGACATTGGTTCGAGGTGAAAGTAAGTAATTCGTCCTACCGGCATACTGTACTGGTATTTACTCAATGCAAAATCCAGCAGTGAACCCGCCGCGATTACCGGAAGCTGTGGCATATCTTCCCGAAACCATCTCAGTTTGGACAACAATTGCGGTGCAGCCTGAATTTCATCCAAAAAAATCAATGATGAATCGGGTTCTATCGATGTCCCTAATTCGGCTTCGATGTTTCTCAGGATCTTTGCTGGATCATTTTCCGTAAACAAATCCGATAGACTGGGGAGACGCTCAAAATTCAGCTCTATTAGCTGAAATTCATGCCGAATTGCAAGATCACGAACAAGCCAGGTTTTACCAACTTGCCGGGCCCCCCTGATTACCATGGGTTTGCGATTAGGGTTTTTCAACCATTTATCAAGCGCTTCGGAAGCAAATCTTATCATTAATATAAATCCTGCCAGCCAAACCAAAACAACGTGTTGTTTTTGCAATTAAAAAATAAAACAACACGTTGTTATTGTCAACATATTAAAAAAAGTGAACAGACGACGATTGCGAAAAATACTATTCCAAAATAAGTCTAGAAATAATACACATTTCACCGCAGATATCTATTCATCTGTTACAAGAATAGCCGGCATATGCGCTACAAAACTGGAAAACCGGGGGTCAGGCCGCGGTAACCGACTAAGCTTATTAAGATTAGGGCAAACTGGGGTCGGACTACGGTGAACGTCCGGCAATTAAGGATGTATGCTAAAAATAGTCCTGTTTTTTAGGTTTAAACGCCCTGTGGACAAATCGAAAAGTAAGCTAGTTTTTGAACTCTTGGAGTATATACATCTGAGGGCTAAAAGTGCTCACCATATAATCTTAACAGGATATTGCTTAAACGCATGGTCTGAGGTTACGATCGGCAATCCCTCAATTTGCCCTTGAGCAATCAACATCCGGTCAAAGGGATCACGATGAGGTCCGGGGAGCGCTCCGGCTGCTAGCGCATGATCCATGGTAATTGGTAAAACGTCTATACGCGACTTGCGTAGCATGGCGGGTAAGTTGCGGGCCGCCTCACCTGCATGGGGCAATTTCCCCAAACGATATTTCGTGGCGATTTCCCACCCGGAAGCACTGCTAACCAGAATTGTATTAGCCGGAGCCTGAATAACCTCATGAGCCCTGCCGGAAAGATTGGGATCATCAAATAACCACCACAAAAGGACATGGGTATCAATCAAGAACCTCGAGACCTTTCCTTTTACTGGTTCCATGCCTTCAACTCGCTCTCCGGCAGTGGTTCAAAAAAAGCCTCATCTATCCGGCCCTCAGCAATCCCAGGTATCCTGGGTTGCGATTCTTCTAAAGGTACTAAGCGGGCATAAGGTTTTCCCGCTTTGGCGAGCACTATTACCTCGCCTTCATGCGCTCGTTTAAGCAAGCGCGAAAACTGTGTTTTGGCCTGATGCACATTTACAATTGTAGGCATTTGAACTCTCCAAGTTTTTTTGTTCTGATAATAAACTAAGTCCTTGGACTAAGTCAATATGTTTTTATCATGTTTAATGTATGTTAAACCCCATTGTATGTCAAATTGAAAACCTGAGATTAAGGTAAGATATCCTGTATTCGAAGGGATATCCATTTGGTATAATTTGGTCAGCACGATGTTAAGTCCTGAAAAAATTGTTGCATCTTCTCTCCCGGTCACCAAGTCTCTCCGTCTCCCCCTCCTCTTTTTAATCCGCCTTCCCTCCGGGGCGTAGGCCCCTATGCCCCTGCGGGCCGGAGGCCGCATTCCCAATTCCGCCTTCATCAGCTCCCCATCTCCTAGTCCTGCTTTTCCCCTACCTTCTCACCTTCCCATCTTTTTTTCTACGATTGGCCACGGACACACACAGACAAACACAGACAGTAAAACCCTTTATAAAATTAGTGTCCGTGTGTGTCTGTGTGGGTCTGTGGCTATTTTAACTGCTCACAAATTCCAATCTCACTTTCCTACCTTCTCACTTTCCCACGTCTGCCTTCAGCCCTATGCCCCATGCGCTCTACCCACCTTCTCATCTTCCCAACTTCTTTCTTTCCCGCCTCCCCTCATTTAAACCAAATATGGTTTAAAAACTATATTTGGTGTTTTTTTGCCCGCTTTTTCAACCTCCAAGCAGCTCA
>JASJGP010000611.1:0-8978 GCA_033791485.1 Desulfobacterales bacterium
GAATCCACATCCGTATAACCGGAAAGTATTATTCTTATAACGTCAGGATACTTCGTCTTTAAAGCAGCCAGAAATTCCGTGCCGCTCATTTTCGGCATCATCCAGTCGGTAATTACCAGCGCAACTTTTTCTTTTTTAACTATCTCCCATGCACCTTTTCCGTTATTTGTCAGTATTGTGTCATAGCCTTCACGCCGGACAATCTTTTCCAGAAGCCTTTGGGAAACCGGATCATCTTCTACTATAAGCATCTTAATAATTAACCTTTTATGGATAATGGTTGAGTGGTCAACTATTTATTCAATTGCTTTTCTCAAAATCTTTTACAAGGCTGTTATATTTTTCTTCGAGGACTTGAATTATTTCCTCCAGTCCATCTAAAGAATTTACCCGTGCGCGGTCATCAATCTCCTTTGCCAGATTATACATTTCATCAAGGCAGAGGTTGCCTGATGCGCCCTTTATGGAATGGGCCTTTGCATGAGCAAGCTGTGCATCTTTTGTTTCAACTGCTCCTTTTAATTCAGCAAGATCCGAGGTGGTGGTTTCCACGTAAAGTTCAAATAGCTCTCTGATGTCCTCAACATCAAGGCCAAGTCTTTCCGCTAATTTTTCAAGTTCCATTGTTTATTCCCTCTTTATTTGGTTAAATAGTTGAGTAGTTACGCCCCAAGGACACCCTTTACAGCTAAAACCATATCTTCATTTTCGCAGGGCTTATAAATGACCTTCTCAACTCCGGCGTCTATGATATCCAAAACCCGTGAATCATCCTTGTGCAGTACTGTCATTGCTATTATCCTTGTTTTTTTGTATCTGTCGGTTTTACGGACGTACCTGACGAATTCCACTCCATCCATGCGTGGCATCATAATATCCGTAAGTATTAAGTCCGGCGCAAAACTACCTAGTTTTGCGGAAGCATCGATGCCGTCTTCGGCTGTCATTACTGTTGTTGCAGGCATTTCTTTTCTCAGGAGCTGGATGATGGAATTGCACATCTTTTCTTCATCTTCAACAAGGAGTATCTTTACTTTTTTAGGAACCTGGAGTGCTGCTTTCGCTCTGGGAACCCACTTACTGATCATTCCCTGAATCTCTTCACGCTTGAACGGCTTGGTCAGATAGTCATCCATGCCGGCCTCAATACACATCTCCCGATCTCCTTTCATGGCATTTGAAGTAAGAGCAACAATCGGTATATGAGTTGCGGGTTGGTCGTCTTTTTCTATGAGCTGTGAGCTATGAACTGTGAGCTTCACTTCCCACTTTCTAATCTTCTCTGTAGCTTCCAGACCGCCCATATTCGGCATCTGCAAGTCCATAAAGATAATGTCGTAATGACTGTTTTTCTTGATCCGATTTACCGCTTCAAGGCCATCAGGAACGATTTTTACATTATTATATCCCATACGCTTGAACATCTTTTTCCCTAGCAACTGGTTTACCTTATTATCTTCTGCATAGAGAATTTTTATATCATGTGATACGGCCTCCTTTACGCTGTGCTGAGTAACGATACTTTCAGGTTGTTTTCCTCCTACCCCAAGGATTGTTCGAATCAAATCCGTCAGGAGCTTTGGGCGTACAGGCTTGGGTAAAAACCCGGAAAAACCGGCCTTTTTAGATTCAGCCGAGGCACCAGAAAAAAGATTGCCTGACAGGGCTATCATCTTGGTCTTCCCACTGGTTAGTGCTGATATTTTGCATGCCAGTTCATGACCGGATATGCCCGGCAGAGCAATGTCGATAAGAGCAACTTCAGGGAAATGGTCATTTGTTTCATCTTTTCCCAATGATCCGCCCAAGGAGGAACCAGTGCCTAATGAATTTTCTTTCAGGCGGTCAAGTGCTTCCTCGCCGCTTCTGGCCAGGACAGGCAACATTCCTGCTCTTTTTACTGTTTCTGCTGCGACAATAAGAGCGGTTTCATTGTCGTCAACAATAAGAATCGGCTTTCCTTTAAGGGCATTAATGTTTAAAGGCGCAGGCTGCTTTGAAGATTTAAGATCTTTTTTAAATACAGCGGTGAAATAGAAAACACTGCCAGGATTTTGGTTGAGTGATAGGATGGTTGAGTGGTTGAGCGTTGTGTTCCCGCTCGTAGGGCTTTCCGCCCACATATCTCCACCCATCAATTTGGCAAACCTTTTAGAGATGGTCAGCCCAAGGCCGGTACCTCCGTATTCTCTGGTTTTACTTCCGTCCGCCTGCGTAAATGATTCGAAAACAGACTCCAACTTATCTTGGGGAATACCAATGCCGGTGTCCCTGATGTAAAATTTAAGTGTAACTTCTTCTTCATCTTCTTTTTCCGTAGATACACCGATAACAATCTCTCCTTCATGGGTGAATTTGGTGGCATTGCCGGTAAGATTCGTGATGATTTGTCTCAGCCTGGTGGGGTCACCCAGCAGATTTGTATATATGTCACCGATTTGACAGTTTATCTCAACCGGCTTTTCACCTATGTTTGTTCTTACCAGTTCACCCACATCAAGTATCAGGCTATCCAGGTTAAAGGGAATGGTCTCAAGTTCTACCTTTTTGCTTTCCACCTTGGAAAGGTCGAGGATGTTATTAATCAGGCTTAAAAGATTTTCACCGCTCTTTTTTATAGTTTCAGCTGCTTCTCTCTGCTCTATGGTCATTTCTTCATCAAGGAGCAGGTCTGCAAAGCCGAGTATACCGTTCATAGGCGTACGGATCTCGTGACTCATGTTGGCTAAAAATGCGCTTTTGGTCATACTGGCGGTTTCTGCTTCCAGAGCTATCTTGTTGGCGTTTATAATGGCCTGTTCAAGTTGCTTGTTAATCTGTTTTAGCTCCATCTCGGCTTGCTTGCGATCGGTGATGTCATTCACATTGCTTTCGTAGCGCGTAATTTTGCCGTTTGAATCATAAATCGCCCGGGTGCTGTTAGATACCCAGATTTGCGAACCGTCTTTACGTTGAACCTTGAACTCGAAATTATTAACGGATCCAGCCTTTTCGAGAATTTGCTGATAACGGAGCCGATCTTCTGTGTTTACGTAGAATTGTCCTGCAATGTCGTAAGTGTTGGAAATGAGCTCTTCAGGAGATGAATAACCCAAAATCTTGGCAAAGGCGGGGTTGACGCTGATAAAGCGACCTTCCGGTGTGCTTTGAGAAAAACCTTCGATGGCATTTTCAAAAATGCTCCGATATTTTTCTTCACTTTCCAGCAGTGCCTCCTCCGCCCGCTTGCGCTCGGTGATGTCTTCCCCTGAACTTAGAGTGCCTGCGATTTCACCGCTTGAATTTCGAAGAACGGCGTTGTGCCAGGAGATGATTCGTTTCTCCCCATCTTTTCTCTGGATTTGATTTTCGTAGTGTTTTAAAGATGCTATTTCATGCTTAATCAGTTGACGATAAACAGCTACAATTTCTTCTCGAATTTTAACTGGCAGGCAGGTCCTGAACCAGTTTTTCCCAAGAAGCTCTTCTCGCCGATAACCCAGGACTTTTAGACCAGATTCGTTAATCATGGTGATATTTCCATCTATGTCTAAAGCCATAATGATTACTCCGGCAATATCAAGATATTGTTTGGCACTTATTTCATTCTGTGTAAGCGTTTTCCGCTCTCGCTTGCGCGGCCAAACAGCGTTCCCTATTTTCCTAAAGATTCTATGTATCATTTTACATGTTATCATCTTAGCCTCCTCAACCACCCAACTACTCAAATTATAGTTACCCCTATGTTTAAAAACTATTCTATTGATACATTTATTTTTCCTTCCAGGGCTATAGGGTGCTTGACCGAAAAACCCGATTTTTCGTATAAAAATGCGAAATGGGAAATAATGATAAAAATATGCAATTTTCAGATAATTTTTATATTCGGGCTTTGCCTGTACATGGTTTTTCATTCGGGCAGTCTATGGCTTTAATTATTTGCCGTACAGTGGCTTTTATACATGCCAATGCCCGACATGTTTTGATATCCTTTTCAAATATATACCTCTAATTTTAACTTTCGGCTATTTTTTAAAATTCTTTAGATTTATTTTTAAAAGGAGTGGTTTTTACGCTCAGTTTGCCCAGAATGTTTAGCGGATAGGTAGCTATGATTTCAGGATGGGAGGCAGCTAAGCTTTTATGTGTTTTCAGTGCAGACTCCACAGATGTTGCATGATTCCATGGGACAGGGGGGTGATGTTTTGGCCTGGATACCTTTTTTATACTCTTTTTTAAGAAAAGATTTTTTGATTCCATGGTCAATAAAGTCCCACGGGAAAAGCTCGTCTAAAGAGCGTTCTCTTAGAACGTAAAAATCAGGGTTCAGGGGTGATTCCTTTAGTGTTTGAGCCCAGTTGCCCCCGGTTTTATGGGCTAAAGATAAAATATTGGCGACTTTCCGGTCACCGCGGGAAAGCAGCGCCTGGATGTATGCCCAGCGGGGGATATCTGCATTTACACGAACATTTGCTACTGACCTTAAACCAGCCTTTATCTTTTTTATCTTTATTTTCAGGGTGCTTACATCATCCATGGCGCACCACTGAAAGGGGGTAAAGGGCTTTGGAACAAAAGAGTTAAGGCTTACCGTTATTTCTCCCATACGCTTTTGGGGCCGGCTGGACTTTAAAAAGCGGTGTTTTATTCTTTTGCACAGTGCTGTGATTTCTTCGACATCATCCATGGTTTCAGTGGGGAGCCCTACCATGAAATAAAGCTTTAAGTTTGGAATGCCGTTTTCAATAAGGGTTTCTACAGCATAAAGAACATCTTCTTCTGTGATTCCCTTGTTGATAACCATGCGTAAACGCTCAGAGCCTGCATCCGGAGCAATGGTGGCGGTTTTTATTTTACTCTTACTGAGAACGGAAAGAAGTTCAGGGGTCAGTGCATCAGCTCGAAATGAGCTAAATGATATTTTTATATCCTTTTTCAGAGCCTCCTCACAAATTTTTCCAATACCCGGAAGATCTGATACGGCAGCGCCGACAAGACCGATTTTATTTGTAATTTCCATTCCCCGCTTCATATTTGCTTTAAGGAGTTCGATGGGCCTGAATC
Organism: Desulfobacterales bacterium; assembly: GCA_033791485.1. Taxonomy (GTDB): domain Bacteria; phylum Desulfobacterota; class Desulfobacteria; order Desulfobacterales; family JAUWMJ01; genus JAUWMJ01. Next base: position 5,044 of record JASJGP010000611.1, read on the forward strand.
TTGGAGGTCTGTATATAAACCCGGCGCTGCAAAAGCGGCATCCATGGGGGCATCCCCTGCTGACTTCGATTAAGAAAGTGCTATCAAACGTTGTGTTCGGTGTTATTATTGTGCTGCAGGTCGGTTCAAGAGAAAGATCTTCTACAAAAGGTCGTATGATTTTTTCAGGAACATCGCAGACAGGTTTAAAAGAAGCGATTGTACCATCATTATTATAAGAAGGCTTGTAAAATGCAGGCACATATGCGCCCTGCACATTTTGGGCAATGGTTTTAAGACATGATTTTTTGCCTGTGCCTGGCTCAAAGAATTCGAAAAAGCTAAAGAGCATCTTTTCAGCTTCGCCGATTAGAAAGAGGTCAATATATTTAGAAATCGGTTCGGGGTTTAAAAAGCAGGCGACTCCCCCTGCAATGACGAGGGGGTGGGGGGTTCCTCTGTCATTCGATTGCAGCGGGAGACCTGCCTTTTCCAGGAGGGTCAGGATGTTAGGGTAATCATTTTCAAATGAAACGGAAAAAGCTATTATATCAAATTCAGAAACCGGCGTGCCGGATTCTATGGTTGCTATCCGGCCGGTTGCCTGGCTGCCGTTTTCCGGCAGGAAAAACCTTTCGCAGGCAACATGCTCAATTTCGTTGAACAGTCGATATGTTGATTGAAAACCAAGATTCGACATACCGACATGATATCTGTTAGGATAACCCAGTGCTACCTTGATACGCCCGCCGGTTTTTTTGTGAATTGTACCGATCTCGGTATCAACAAATTTTTTATGTGACTTTTTTGCCATTGGTGATAATGATATTTTGATTATCTATGAGGTACAGATACATCATTTCCGAATATGAATCAATCATCAATCACCAATCTTAAATCTCTAATCCGCTTTCCTTCTTAAAAACGTTGGAACATCAAGATCGTTGTTATCGATTATAAGCCCTTTGTGGCCCCTGTACGTGGCACCTCCGGATTCGCCGACAGCTTCCTGCCTGCGGATAAAGGTAGGGACATCTAAGTTCTGTGCATTTTGCAAATCAGACTGAGTAATATCCCGAACCTTACCTTTTCGTGCAAATTCAATGTGGTTGGCAGTCAGCTCAGGCTCAGAACCGATTCCTGTAGCAATTACGGTAACTCTCATTTCATCGCCAAGGCTGTCTTCAACAACCGCTCCCCAGATAATATCTGCATCCTCTCCGACTTCATTATATATCCGATCGGATGCTTCGGTCATTTCTTCCATCGTCAAATCACTGGTGCTTGTTATATTCATTAAAACACCCCTGGCGCCGGAAATAGAGATGTCTTCAAGAAGAGGATGTGAAATGGCCCGCTCGGCTGCCATTGTTGCACGGTTATCACCACTTGCAACCCCGATACCCATTATAGCCATACCGGCCTTGGACATGGTAGTTTTGACATCGGCAAAATCGAGATTTACCAAGCCCGGCATCATAATAAGATCAGTGATACCCTTGACTGAATGGAGCAAAACTTCATCCGCTTTTCTGAACATTTCAAGCATGGTTGCATTTTTTGATGCCACGCCTCTGAGTCTGTCATTCGGAATGGTGATGGCTGTATCGACAACCTGCTTTAATGCATCTATCCCTTCTTCTGCCTGCTTTGCCCGCTTTTTCCCTTCAAATGAAAACGGTTTTGTCACCACGGCAACTGTCAATGCACCAATATCTTTACATATTTCGGCAATTACAGGGGCAGCACCGGTACCTGTGCCGCCGCCGAATCCTGCTGTGATGAACACCATGTGGCTGCCTTCAAGAGCATTGATGATTGAATCCTTGCTTTCTATCGCTGCTTCCCTCCCGATTTCAGGATTGGCGCCTGCCCCAAGCCCTTCCGTAAGTGTTTCACCTAACTGGATTTTTACAGGCGCATTTGAAAGTTCAAGGGACTGAGCATCTGTGTTGGCTGTAATAAATTTCACACCCTGGAGCTTGGACATAATCATGTTGTTAATGGCATTACCTCCAGCTCCGCCGACTCCGATTACCTTGATTTTTGCTGATTTTTCATTGTCTACATATGTAAACATTTCCCCACCTCCTGTTTAAAGAGTGTTAATGATAGACTTGTATTACTGTGACTAAGAACCTTTTCTATCTGCCACCAAGGCACAAAGGCACGAAATAAATTATGATAAAATACTTTTTTGTGCTTTGTGACTTTGTGGCAGACAACTATTTTTAGACCACATCCTTAAACCATTTTTTCATCCGTCCTATAATGCGGTTGAAAATATTTTTATCGCGAATTCTGAATTTATCCTTTGTTTTGTTTTTAGCACCGTATAAAACAAGCCCAACCCCGGTCGCATACATTGGATTATTGACAACATCAACAAGGCCGCTGATACCCCTTGGCTTTCCAAGACGTGTCGGAAGATCAAATATTGACTCGGCAACATCTACCACACCGTCAAGAAGTGCCGTTCCCCCGGTAATAACCATTCCGGAAGGGACAAGATTTTCCATTTCCGCCCTGTATATTTCCCTATGCACAAGGGTAAAGATTTCTTCCATCCGGGGCTCTAGTATTTCACCGAGAATCTGCCTTGGCAGTTTTCTCGGTTCACGTCCCCCCATACCTGGAACCTCAATTGTTTCTTCGCTGTTTATATTACCGGAAATACAAGTTCCGTATTTCATTTTTATCTTTTCAGCATCAGCATGAGTAGCGCGTAAGCCGACTGCAATATCGTTTGTAAGGTTATTCCCACCAAGGGCAAGTACAAATGTATGCTTGATATTTTTACCTGAAAAGATCGCCAGATCAGTTGTTCCACCACCAAGGTCAAGGAGGGCAGTGCCCAGATCCTTTTCTTCCTCTGTGAGTACTGCTTCACCTGAAGCCAGCGATTCCAGGACAATGTCATAAACATCGAGACCGGACCGGTTTGCACATTTAACAATGTTATGGGCGGATGTCACAGCACCGGTTACGATATGGATTTTCGCTTCAAGCCTGACACCCGCCATACCTACAGGATTCTGAATGCCCGGCTCATCATCCACTATGAATTCCTGGGGAAGAACATGTATAACTTCGCGATCCATAGGGATAGCTACAGCACGTGCGGCATCGATCACTCGTGCAACATCGTTGTCTGTGATTTCCGATCCTTTAATGGCAACGATTCCACGGCTGTTAAAGCCGGTTATATGGCCTCCTGCAATACCGGCATATACGGATGAGATTTCGCACCCGGACATAAGTTCAGCCTCTTCTACCGCCTTTTTTATCGATTCAACGGTTGATTCAATGTTTACAACAACGCCTTTTCTAAGCCCGATGGAAGGATGTGTTCCGATACCGATAATATTTATTTCATTTTTGGAGACTTCACCAACTACGGCACAGATTTTAGTTGTCCCTATGTCAAGTCCGACAACAATATTTTCCTGTTCCTGCATTTTAAACCTCCTTATAGTACTAAAACTTCACCTCGCCAGATTCACTACAACACGATTAAAGTTGTTCAAGTCGATTGAAACCGGGTCTTGAAAGTTATTTAAATTTTTTATGTAAAGAAGTACTTTTTTAAGCAGATCATATTTATCGGTATAATTTTCATATCCTAGTTTTATTTCTTTGATTTTATTGAACGCATAAATTGTAATCCCTATTTCCCTGTCCACCATAATTTTCCTGATCAGTTTATTAGGAATAACACTTTCAGCCCATGCTGCAAGTCGGCTCAATACTAAATCTGAAAAGTAACCCAGGATAAAACATAGTGAAAAGGCCAGTTTTGCCGATTCTTTATTCTTAACCTCTAAAGGAAAAAAATCTGCTTGAATCAATAAGTAAGTAGATAATGCGACAATCCCAGAGAGGAATGGCGTTAATATTCTCCAGTAAAACTTATGAGGCTGCCATGGGAAACCATATTGATCATTCTTTCCCCGTGC
>JASJGP010000612.1:0-19275 GCA_033791485.1 Desulfobacterales bacterium
CTGCTGAAATCATATAAGATTACATGACCTGTCGGGTTGACAGCTCCGGCTGCAAGAATAGCAAGATCTCCGGTACCGCCGCATACATCAAGAACCCTGTCTCCGCTATTTAAACCCAGCATGCGGACAGCTATTCTTTTCCAGATATGATGAATACCGAAGCTTAAAAGTGTATTCATCATATCATATTTTCGGGCCACGGAGTTGAAATAACCGAGGATCAATTGGGACTTTTTCCTGCCATTGATTTTTATATCATCGAAGCTTGTCATATTTTATGCAGGGGTTGGCGGTTTCGCAAAAACTCACCCCCGCCTTAATCCATCCCGCCAGAGAAACAGTTCTGAAATGATTATTTGATTTGGTTCACTGTTCTATCTTGAAGAAAAGAAAAGGCAGGTTCAGTCAAAGTCGGTGAATAAATCATCTCGCGTAAAGATTATTCATATCCTTCTTTTTTAAGAAGCTCACTATACCAGTTTGCAAATTCAAGCATGGCAATATAGCGTTCATCTCCGTTTATTATTCCGATACAAATATCCACAACTCCTCTGCCGTATGCGTTGCTGTATTTTTCAACACTGGTCTCTTGAAGAAACTCTCTAATGAGCATCTGGCTCGTACGCTTTGTTTTATCTTTCCGAATATCAATAGGATCTTTAGGTTCCTGAAAAGGATCCCATTTATCAAATCCTTTTTTAAGGATATGTTTTTGCCGTCTCGGTGACATGCAGTCAAAAACTGCCTTTTTTCTCTTTTTAGCTTCTTCAATAGAAAATTCCGTCATCTTCAACTCCTTTACCCTTGTCCATTACCTGCCATTTCTTAAGGAACACACTATGAATCTTCTTTTATCCCCAGATATTCCTCATCATAAACGGAAAGAAGCGCCATGGAAAGCGGAACAAGCATGTCAACAAGTTTTATATACTCAGTTCTTATTTCTTTTACAAACTCCGCAGAAATCTGCTGAAGCCTGCCATGTATTATATCAAGATTGACTGTTGGATATTTTTCTCCTTCAATAAAGCCTGATTTTCCGCAAGTATGACCAACTCCGCCTATAGATGTAGGTATTCCATAAAATCTGCAAGTTATCGGCCTGTATGCATACAGGTCGCAACTATCTTTAGAATTAAGTAAAGGGCACCTTACCCGCTCCCCGGCCAGCCTTGCAAGTATCTCATCTTCACTGCTGCCCGCCTCTAGTTCTTTAACCGCCTTTCTCTTTATTTTATGAATTTGCCGATCAATATCGTTAGCCTTGTTAATAATCACTTCTCTGGCATTACCTTCGATCTTTTCCTTAAATTTGTGGTTTATATACATAGCCTCGATTAAAGTAAGGTCAAACATTGCATGGCAGCAGTCAGAGCATTCAATCTTACACTTCACACATTCAGAATGCTCTTTGGACACATGCTCGAATACATCATCAGCTGCTTTTACGAGCTCTTCATATTTTTTAAAAAACGGTTCAAAATTTTTCTCCATCGCCAGACTCCCCTTTTTATATCTTCAGAAATTTACAAACTCATTAAGAGGTAAATTTCTGGTCTTGGTTTTTCTGATTGTTTCACGTGAAACAATCACTTGCCGATACAAAACTTGTTAAATATTTTATCTAATATTTCATCTTTTACCGAAACCCCAATTATTTCTTCTAAAGAATCCATCGCTTCTTTAATATCAATGGCTATCATCTCAAAGGGTGTTTCTTTGCTTATTCCTCTTTTAGCTCTTAAAGTTTTTTCCAGGCATTTTTCTATTTCTCTTTTATGCCTGAGGTTTGGTATTGTTGTGTTTTGTATATTCATTCCAAAATCGCCCGTATAAGCATTTTCAATCATCTTTTTTAGTTCACCTATTCCTTTATCATACATAGCGGATATTTTAACTTTTTTTATTCTCTTCCATTTTTCCGGTATCTCAACTTTAAAATCATCTTCAACCAGGTCTATTTTATTAATAACCATGATCATTTCTTTATATTTAAAATCTTTTTTTATTTTATAATCCTCTTTTGTCAATTTTCTGCTTGCATCGATCATGAATAAAACGATGTCCGAAACGTTTATATGTTCATATGCTTTTTTTATTCCTAGTATCTCAATAGGATCATTAGAATCATGCAATCCTGCTGTATCGCTGATAATAGCAGGAATGCCATTTATATTAATTATTTCTTCAATTACATCTCTTGTCGTTCCCGGCACTGAAGTTACTATTGCTCTTTCTTTTTTAGCCAACCTGTTCATAAGGCTCGATTTTCCAACATTAGGTTTTCCTGCTACTACAAGTTTTATCCCCTCTTTAAAAACATGTCCCTTTTTATAGTTTTCAAGAAGTTCCATCAGCGGTTTGACTGCTTCATTGGTAATTTGGTTTTTTATTTCATTTATATTTAAACCTTCACCCACTTCATCTGGAAAATCGATTCCTGCATTAATTTCTGCTGAAATGTTTATAAGGGAATCTCTTATTAAACTTATGCGGTTTTTCAGCCTTCCATCTATTTGCAAGTTTGCTATTTCAAGTGATTTTTCTGTCCTTGCATTTATAATATCAATAACCGCCTCTGCCTGAGTCAGATCTATCCTCCCGTTAATAAATGCTCTTTTTGTAAATTCACCTGGCTTGGCAAGCCTTGCCCCCTTTTCTATTATAAGTTTAAGAATTTCATTTAAAGCTATTTGTCCCGAATGTGCGTTTATTTCTACAACATCCTCTTTTGTATAAGAGTTTGGTGCTTTCATTACAGATAGCAAAACCTCATCAATATTTTTGCCTTTTTTCTCATTGATAATATTTCCTAAATAAAGTTTGTGTGATTCAAATCGCGGTTTTTTATTAGAAAAAGATTTTTTTTTGTCTTTTTTTTCAGAAGGGTTTTTTGTTTGTTTTTTGACAAAGATAGATTCTGCTATGGACAATGCATCTTTTCCGGATATTTTAATTATTCCTATTCCGCCTTTTCCGGGAGGCGTTGCAACTGCCGTTATTGTAGAGTCGTTCATTTTGAATTTAATAGAAGGTGTGTTTTTATATATGATAGAGCTTTTTTGTGTTTCTGTTTCTTTAGTGAGGACACAGCTCTTGGTCCTGTAGCTCTTATGATATTTTAATTTGCGTTTTCAACCTTATCGGCAAACATTTCTTTTTTTTGATGAGAACTCTTTTTGGGAAATATCTCGATTTTTCTTAAGACCCCTTCTCCTTTGCTTCTTGTACCGACCTCTTTATCGTTTTTTAAAGTGATATGAATTATTCGCCTGTCATGTGGGTTCATCTCTCCCAGCGACATTGGTTTCCCAAAACGTTTGCACTTATCTGCAAGGCGTTTTGCAAGGCTTTTCAGATATGAATTTCTTTTTTCCACGTACCCCTCAATATCAACCAGGGTTCTGCTTCTCTTTTCATTTTTTTTATTAATTACTTTTTCAACAATTAATTGTATCGCTTCAAGTGTTTTTCCCCTTTTGCCTATTAGCAAAGCTGAGTTTCCACCAACCACATTATATATAGTTTTATTCGATTTTACCTCGATTGCTATTTTTGCATCTTCCGTTATCGAATCTATTATTTTTTGTAAAATCTCTTTTCCTGTCTGGACATTTTTTTCCTTTATTTCGCTTTCTTTATTATCGTAATACTTCCTATCATCTTCTTTATTATCTATCTTTTTTTCCTCCGGCTTTTTTTCCTCCGGCTTTTTCCCCTCCGGTTTTTTTTGCTCCGGTTTTTTTTCCTCTGGCTTTTTTTCCTCTGGCACAGAAACTTTTATTTTTGCTTTTTTCCTTCCAGCCAAACCAAAAATGCCTGTTGAACCATAAGATATCACTTTATACCTTATTTTTTCCTTATCAATTTTTAGCTTACCGCAAGCTTTTTTAATAGCGTGTTCAATATTTTTCCCTTCAAATTCTATATAAGACGTCATTTCTGACCTCCGTATTATGCATTTTTCTTAGTTATATAATGCTGTTGTGCCATGGAAAGTACATTGTTTACAAGCCAGTATAAAACAAGCCCGGATGAAAAATTAATAAAAATTACAGTGAATATTATCGGCATAAACATCATCATTTTAGCCTGCGCCGCATCACCCATTGGTGGCGACATCTTTTGCTGAAGCAACATCGATGCTCCCATAATAATGGTTAGAACAGGAATACCATATGGCGGTTGCATGAACGGAATTGAAAAATCAAAACTAAAAAGACGGTCTGGGGCAGACAGGTCGTTTATCCATAAAAAGAACGGTGCATGCCTTAGCTCGATTGCTTCATACAACATCCTGTAAAGAGCAAAAAACACGGGTATCTGCACAACCATAGGCAGACATCCCCCAACCGGATTTACTTTATATGTTTTGTATAAAGCCATAACTTCTGCATTCATCTTTTTCTTATCATTTTTATACTTCTCTTTTATTTCAGCCATTAATGGCTGAATTTTTTTCATTTCGCCCATTGATTTATAGCTCTTCGTGCCAAGAGGCCATAATAATATTTTTGTGAACATTGTTAAAATAATAATGGCTATGCCATAATTATGTATAACATTATCATGCAGGAAATTCATTATCCACAGACACGGCTTTGCTAATATGTCAAACATCCCAAAATCAATCGCTTTGTCTAGACTATGACCTGTTTTTTTCAAAACTTTCATGCTTTTAGGTCCTAAAAAAAGCTTATACTCAATTTGTTTTTGCGTGCCTGGATTTACCCGAATGCTTGGTAAAATATATTGCGCTTGTAGTATGTTATCTTTAAATAAAAGCTTCATGATTCCTTCCGGTGCATCTTCATTATTTTCCGGTAGAATACTAGACATGAAATATCGATCCTGCAAAGCTAACCATTTAAAGGTTCCTGAAAAGGTACTTTTATCTTCTATTTTTTTTACTTTTATTTGTTCAAGTTTATTATTTATCAGCGCGCTTGGTCCCTCAAATCCGTACATGGCTTTTTCTTGCTTAAAATACTTTATTAAAGAAAGTTTTATTTTATCCTCAAAGGCCTGACCGGATCCATTTTTTATATTAATATTAAGCCCTATGGTGTATTCTTCCGGTGAAAACGAAAATACTTTTTCAAAAATGATTCCTTCCGGCGATTCCCATGAAAAACCAACTTCTCTTGTGTCGTTAACGACAGTAACCGTATCTTCAATTAAATTGCTTAAAAATACAGCTCGTTCTATTCCTTCAATACTGTTACCTTCAAGTCCGATAATAACGCTTCCCTCTTTATTCTTTTTTACAATAATTTCTTTATACGGAGAATCTTTTTCTACTGCCTCCCTGTATTTTTTTAAAACAAAGCTTTTAAATAATGCTCCCTTTTCTGAAATCTTTACTGAGTATAAAGGTGTATCAACCGTTATTATCCTTGCTGTTTTTTCTTCCGCTATTAATTCATCCTTCTTTTCAACAAGTTCTTTTTCCTCTTCAACGGTTTTTTCTTTAGCATGTGACTTTTGATACAGTTCTTCTTTTTGTGTTTTTTTCTCAACTTGTACTACTTCAGCTTTATTTTCCTGCTTTTTGATATCTTCTTTCCCTGAAAAGAAAAATTCCCATATTATAAATACTAGAATAGAAAGCACAATTGCTATTATTATCCTGCCTTGTTCCATTTTTTTCTCCTGTTATTTCAATACTACCGAAGCAAATTCAAAACTTCCCATTTCGAAGCCTGCGTTTATCTGCTCAATACTTTTTTCCTGCCCTGCACAACGTAGATCCTGCTATTTGGGTGAAATATTTTAACAGTGTAATGATTTTTTTGCATCTTAGATTTTGTATTGGGGTTTTTGTTTAAGCAATTCAAACAATCAAAAGCCCATATTCCACCATTCCATGTGGGAGGCAAGGTGTCCGTGTCTTAAAGTCTTCTTTTTAAAACAGTTCTCTTTTTTTCCTTTTAGATTTTATGGTACAGGATCAATTCCGCCTGGATTAAACGGGTGGCACCTCAAAATTCTTTTTAAACCAAGGTATACTCCTTTACGCAAGCCGTGGCGTTTAATAGCCTTATAGGTGTATTCAGAGCAGGATGGGTAAAATCTGCAGGTAGGGCCAAAAATTGGTGATACCAAATATTGATAGGCTTTTATACTAACCAGGAAAGGCAATAAAAATAATTTTTTAATGATTTTCGCTCCCAGGTATTTTTTTAAATATTTCGTTCAGTGATTTAAAAACCATATCAGCTGAAATTTCTCCTGCCTTTTTTTTCGCTATTACATTAATATCCATAAACTCTGCAATCTTATCCCTGTTCATTCTGAAGTGTTCGCGGATTAACCGTTTAATTTTGTTGCGCTCTACCGCATTTCCTAGTTTTTTGCTAACCGTAATGCCAATTCGGTTTTTTTCAAATCTTCCGTCAGAATAAATTATTATAAAATTCCTGTCCTGAATTTTTTTTCCGCATTTTTGCAGCTGCAGGAATTCTCTCCTTTTTAAAATTTTGTCTTTTTTTTTAAAGGAGAATTTTTTCAAGCGCAGCCAGCCTCCCCACCTTAACTACTTGTTTTTTCAGCTCTTTTTGTAACCCTCCGGTGTTTTATTCCTGGGCTATGCGGATAGACGAGCTCTTCCTTTTGCCCTTCTTCTGTTGATGATTCTCCTTCCCTGTTTTGTGGACATTCTTTTCATAAAACCGTGTGTTCTGGCACGTTTAATCCTGCTTGGCTGATATGTTCTTTTCATAATTTTATCCTTTTTGTTATACCTTGTTTTACAAAAGGTCTCTTATTTTCTATATTGTGAGGGTTTTTTCCTTTTTTATAAATTAAACGTATCACCTAATCATATACTTTATTTTCTGTCAATAGTCAAAATGGATGGTTCAGCAAATATTCCGTTTCAAGCTTTTAGCAATTTCATCAGAGCTGATTTCATAGCAAATGGGACTTTTTGTATATCCAACAGCTTTTTATTTCTAATCCTTTAAACTCTCAAAAATTTCAAATTCCTCCATATGATATTTTGAATTTGAATAAACTATAATTTCCTTTCCAAGTTCCTTTTCAAGGCTGGAAATGACTTTGCTTTCCTCACCATGTAAAAGATCTGCTATTTCCGGGTTAACCTTTAACGTGATTTTTGTATTTGTTATATCGTTTATGTCTCTCTTTATCTCTTGATATATATTATAACATATTGATTGCTTAGATATTAGATATCCTTCACCTTCGCAGTAAAAACAAGGCTCACAGAGCATTCTCGAAAGTGGCTTTTTATTTCGCTTTCTTGTCATTTGTATTAATCCCATCTCAGATATTGGCAGAATATTTGTTTTTCTTCGGTCTTTTTTAAAAGCCTCTTTCAGCTTATTAAACACTTTTTCCTGATTTGATTTTTTTCCCATATCGATAAAGTCGATAATAATAATTCCGCCAATATCCCTGAGACGGATTTGATAAGCTATCTCTTTTACAGCCTCAAGGTTTGTCTTTAAAATAGTTTCTTCAAGGTTGTGCTTTCCGACATATCTTCCAGTGTTAATATCGATGGCCACGAGAGCCTCTGTAAGTTCAATTACTATGTATCCACCCGATCTCAACCAGACCTTTTTTTTAAGCGCCCTTGAAATGTCTCCTTCTAAATTATAGGCATCAAAAACGGGTTCCTGTCCTTCATATAGTTCCACGTTTTCCTTTAAGCCCGGCGTGAATTTTTCCATAAATGAAATGATGGATTCATAGCCTTTGCGTGAATCTATTACCAGTTTCTCAGCTTCGTGTATCAACAAGTCTCTTACAGCTCTAAGGCTTGCTGTAAGCTCCTTATGTAAAAGGCATGGTGCGGAAGCTTTTTTGTACTTTTGCTGCATATTTTCCCACATATTATTAAGAAAGGCCATTTCATGGGCAATTTTTTTCTTGGCAATTCCTTCTGCGGCTGTTCTTATAATATATCCGTAATTTTCATTTCTTAGAGACAGCGTTATTTCTTTCAGCCTGTCCCTTTCCGTGGTATCTTCTATACGCCTTGATATTCCTATATGGTCTGATTGCGGCATAAGAACGAGAAATCTTCCCGGAAGCGAGATATGAGATGTGATCCGTGCCCCTTTACTTCCTATGGGTGATTTGTCAACCTGTACCATTATTTCCTGATTTTCCGTCAGTAGCTCTTCTATGCGCCAGTTCCTATTTTTAAATGGTTTTGATAAAACGTCTTCTTTTTGCTCTAAAGCCTCATCATCAGGCTCCTCGATCTTAATGAACATTTCTTCAAATTCTATATCGTTTTGTGTAGCAACGTCGTTCACATAAATAAACCCTGCCTGCTCCAAACCAATATTGATAAATGCGGCATGTATTCCAGGCAAAACCCTTTGCACTCTTCCCTTGTAGATATTTCCTGCTATATCCGATTCATCCCCTCTTTGGACAAAAAGTTCTGCTATGGTACCTTCTTCGAGAAGTGCCACCCTTGTTTGGTGCTCTGTTTCGTTAATTACGATCTTTTTATACATTTTATCACTCTTTTTGTGTTTTTTCTCATCCTCAGAATTTGAAAAGCCACAACCCTCAGGCTAATATCGAAGAATCGGGACCTTAACCTTTCCCGCCCCTTATTTTTACAACCATTGCCTTTTTATTTTGCTCATCCGTAAAATTAAAGATTTTCTTTAAAACTTGATAGGGTCTGACTATTTTCCCATTATCCGGTTTCAATATAAATTCTATTTCCTTTTTTGATGTTAAACAAATGTTTAATACAATTTTTTTTAAGTTTATTTTATTTATTTTTCCTTTCTTATTCAAACGTTCAACAATAACTTCCTCCTGGTTCTTAAATTTTTGTATAGCGCTCTCATCAAAATCAAAATCTTTTATACGGACCCGGTAAGTAAAGCTGTCTATCCTGTTTATTTCAGCTTTAGAAGGGGCATCTGTGCATTCGAGTATTTCAAGTCCTTCCGGAAGTTGTTTATTTAATCTTTGGACCACCTCTTCCCGTTTTATAATTTGGCTGACAGCAATATACATATTTTCAATTTCGCTTTCAATTCCTATTGCAAGTGCATTTTCAAAAGAAACTTTCGGTTTTGGATGAAAACCCTGTGAATATTTAATGTCTAAATCTGCACGGTTTATTGCTCTAAACACTATATTAACAAGTTCCAGGTGCCCGAAATATTTTGCCGTACCTCTTTTTGAAAAAGATACCTTTAACTTTCTATAAGATATTTTGTTACTTTTTCCACTGTTAAGTGGTTGCTCTTTTGGAGATTCCTTAAAAGTTCTTGGTTCGATGACCTCAAAATCACACACACCACAACCTTTGCAATCACCCATGCGGCAGTCCCCTGTTGATTCGAGATTCTCGGCTCTCTCTCTTTCTTCTTTTAAAAAATCCTTGCTAACCCTTGTATCGATATGATCCCACGGGAGTGGTTCGTTAAGGTCTCTTTTTCTTCTATTAAAATAATCGATCTCCACCCCTGTATCTTCGCATGCCTCTTGCCATAATCCAAAATTAAACCGGTCGCTCCAGCTGTCAAACTTACACCCTTTCTTATGGGCGGAAACCAGCAACCTGGAAAGCTGCCTGTTTCCCCTTGCAAAAAGCCCCTCAAGCATGCTTGTTTCAGGCTTTTGCCACTTAATATGGATTCCTGGCATCTTTAAATTGCTCTTTATGTACTTTATCCTCTCTTTTGCTTCATCCAAAGAAAGCTGCGGTTCCCACTGAAAAGGAGTATGTGGTTTTGGTATAAATGTCGATACACTAACATTTATCTTACCCCACTTCCCATTTTTACCTTTAATTTTTCTAAGCTTTTTAACAAGATCAACAATTCCTTGAATATCCTCTTTTCTCTCTGAAGGAAGGCCGATCATAAAGTACAATTTAATTACCTGCCATCCTAAATCAAAAGAATTCTGAACCGTTTCAATAATCTCTTTTTCTGAAATGTTTTTATTAATAAACTTTCTTAACCTTTGGGTTCCAGCTTCAGGCGCTATTGTAAAACCCGTCTTCCTTACTTTTTTAATAAGCCTCATTAGTTCAGGAGTCAACGTTCCGGCTCTAAGTGAAGGCAGAGAAATAGCGATATGCCTTGTCTCGCATTTTTCCATCATTCTCTGCATAAGGGGAAGAATGCATTCATAATCTCCAGTACTCAGCGATAATAGAGATATATCCTCATAACCGGTTGTTGCCAGTGCTTTTTCTGAAAGCTCAAGCAGTGTTTCCATAGATCGTTCCCGTACCGGCCTGTAAATCATTCCGGCCTGACAAAACCTGCAACCCCTGGTACATCCCCTTGCTATTTCAAGTCTAAGCCGATCATGCACGGGTTTTCCGTATGGCACTATCGGAGCGTCAGGAAAGGGTAGGGTGTCAAGATTCTTTGCGATCGTTCTCGTTACCTTGGTGTAATCGGAATATTTTGGTCTTACGGTCTGAATACCGTTTTCTTCAAATTCTGGGTTGAAAAATGAAGGAATGTATACACCTTCTATGTTAGACATAAGTTTTAAAAGATTTTCTTTCCCGTTATTTTGATTTTTTTTGAACTTAAGCCACGTATCGGTTATTTCGCGTATCACGTTTTCGCCATCACCAACAACTATGATATCAAAAAAATCCGCTATGGGCTCAGGATTGCATGTACATGGGCCGCCTCCAACAATCAACGGGTATGAGTCATCCCGCCGGGATGAATAAAACGGGATTCCTGCGAGCTCTAATATATTAAGTATGTTTGTATAATTAAGCTCGTATAAAATACTAAACCCTATTAAATCAAAATCGCAAACAGGCGTTTTTGTTTCAAGGGACATAAGTGGAATTTTTAATGCCCTCAGATGTTCTTCCATATCGATACCGGGAGCAAAAACCCTTTCCGCACAAACCTCTTTCATTTTATTTAAAATGCTGTAAAGTATTTGAAGCCCAAAATGTGAAGTTCCTATTTCATAAAGGTCCGGAAACACCAGTGCACATTTAAGTCTGACCCTGTCCAGATCTTTTTTTATTATATTTACTTCGTTACCAAGATACCGGCTTGGACGTTCTATTAACGGCATTATATCTTGAATGCTTTTTTTACTCATGATAATAAAGTGGGTTAATAATTTATCCTGTTAAATATTATGAATTTGTAAAATGCATTTTTTCACTACGGAGCGCGTAGAGAACGCAGAGAATATTTTTTTTATTTAGTTATCTCTTTGAACTCCATGTTCTCTGTGATAAATTCGGCTTTTAGGCGTTCATCAATTTTTTGCCTCTTAAAATAAAATTTCAGCTCCCTATGCTTAAAAAACAACTAAATAATAAATACATTTTATTCATTAAAACCCTTTTTACAACATTTTTTGTGCTGTTTTATTTTCCATATTTAACTGTCGCGGTTGAATATAACCGAGAAACCCCTGTTGTAAAGGCTGTACGCAAAGCAAGTCCTTCAGTTGTAAATATCAGTTCTGAATACACTATTAAAGGTCACAGTAACCCTTTCTCAGATTTTAACCTCGATCCTTTTTTTGATTCTTTTTTTAAAGACTTTTTTGATAATGACTTTAAACAGAGATCTAAAAGAAGTAGCCTTGGTTCCGGTGTAATTATTGACGGAAACCGTGGTATAATTATCACAAATTCACATGTAATTGCAAATACCGGTATTATTAAAGTCGTGTTAAAAGATGAGCGGGAATTTACAGCCAAAATTATCGGTGCGGATCCGGCTTCAGATCTTGCGGTGCTTCGTATCGAAACAAAGCAACCCCTACCTTCCTTAAAAATGGAGTCCCGCGACGATCTTATGATAGGCGAAACAGTTATTGCCATCGGCAACCCTTTTGGTTTTTCAAATACTGTAACGACCGGGGTTATTAGTGCTGTTAACCGGAGCATAAAAACACAAGACAGAGTATATCACGATTTTATACAAATTGATGCGTCTATTAACCCTGGCAACAGCGGAGGACCATTATTAAATATTAATGGAGATCTTATTGGAATCAACACAGCCATATATGCTAAAGCCCAGGGAATAGGTTTTGCCATACCTGTCGCGAAAGCAAGAAAGATTGTTTCCGATCTTATTAAACATGGTGAGGTTATCCAGCCTTGGATAGGTGTCACCGTGCAAAATATAGATAAGAAACTCGCCCGTTATCTTAGTTTTCCAGGAAAGACCGGGGTTCTTGTCAAAGCGGTTGAAAAAAGCGGTCCTGCTAAAAAAGCAGGTATTCGTAATGGAGATATAATCATTTCTATCAATAATAAAAATATTCATTCTTTTGAGGACTATAATACTACTATGAGAAGCTTTGCTGCCGGTGACCTTTTAAATATTTATATTTGGCGAAACACCAAAAACATCAAGGTTAATCTTGTTGCCAGGCTGTTTCCCTTCAAACTTGCACCAAACCTTGCTTATATACTTCTTGGATTAAAAGTAGAAAACCTAACTGCTAAAAACCGCCTTTATTACAAAACATCAGAAAAGAAAGGCGTGGTTATTTCAGAGCTTAATCGCAAATCTTATCTTTTTGGAACCGGTGCTAAACCTGGCGATATAATTCGACAGATTGATGATTTAACTATTAATAATACTCAAGATTTTAATAAAGCGATTGTAAAATGCCGTCAGAAAAAATCAGCTATAATCCTTCTTCAACGAGGCGGCCAGGGATATTATATATCCGTAGAGATGTGATCTTATAGTTTTAGCCGTTTCTGGCTTGAAACCTGAAATTTGAAAATAGAAATTTGGGAGGCCTAATTTCTAATTGCAACGGTTCGCGAACGCTTGTGAAAATAGTTTATCATCAATTTTCTTGAAAGATTTAAGTAACACATAAAGGAATAATCATGACTCGATTAAAAATAAAACAACTTTTAAACTCAAAAACATCTGAAGATAATGTTCTTATTAAAGGCTGGGTAAAAACCAGACGAGATTCTAAGGATTTTTCATTTTTAGAAATAAATGACGGCTCGTGTTTGAAAAATATTCAGGTTATTGCTGATACTTCTTTAATTAATTATGAACAAATAAAAACCCTTTCAACAGGTTCTGCTGTTTCTATAACCGGAAAACTGGTTAAATCACCGGGGGGCAAACAAAACTGGGAAATCCAGGCGGATTCTCTTGAAATTATCAGCCTCGCATCCGAAGATTACCCGCTGCAAAAAAAACGTCACAGCGATGAGTTTTTAAGAAGTATTGCTCATTTAAGACCCAGAACCAATAAATACGGTGCTGCATTCCGTATTAGATCGGAGCTTTCATACGCCATACATAAATTTTTTAAAGAAAAAGATTTTAAATATATCCACACCCCTATTATTACCGGCTCCGATTGCGAAGGTGCCGGCGAGTTGTTCAGGATAACATCCCTTGATCTTGAAAATCTACCAACAAAGGATGGAAAAATAGATTATCTTCGCGATTTTTTCGGCAAAGAGGCAAACCTCACCGTTTCCGGTCAGCTTTCCGCTGAAATGTTTGCTTTGTCTCTGGGTGATGTTTATACCTTTGGTCCTACGTTCAGGGCTGAAAACTCAAACACCAGAAGGCATAGTGCTGAATTCTGGATGGTCGAACCGGAAATGGCTTTTTGCGATCTTTGTGGCAATATGGATTTTGCCGAGGAGATGATAAAATATCTTGCAACATATATAATGGAAAATTGTACCGATGATCTTGAGCTTTTTGCAAAGTTTGTTGATAAAAATCTGATGTCAAACCTTGAAAATATAACTTCTTTTTCATATACCCGGCTCCCTTATAAAGAAGCAGTTGAAATACTGAAAAGATCCGGTAAAAAATTTGAATATGATATTGATTTTGGAAAAGATCTTCAATCCGAACATGAGCGTTATCTTACTGAACAGCACTTTAAAAAACCCGTTATAGTCTTTGATTTCCCAAAAACCATTAAGCCCTTTTATATGCGCATGAATGATGATGGTGAAACCGTTGCCGCCATGGATGTACTTGTTCCTAGTATCGGTGAAATCATAGGTGGCAGCCAGCGAGAAGAACGCCTTGATGTGCTTTGTTCTCGAATGGATGAATTGGGATTTTCTAAAGAGACCTACTGGTGGTATTTAGACTCCCGCAGATTCGGGACTGTTGAACATAGTGGCTTCGGCCTTGGTTTTGAAAGGCTTTTAATGTTGTGTACAGGTATAACTAATATAAGAGATGTAATACCTTTTCCCAGAACGCCGAATAATATTGAATTCTAATCTTTTTCGCATATTTTCTGGTAAAGCGGAAAATATAAAACAAATCTTTAACTTATTCTCTCAAACATCTTAGTTTTGCAAGATCCTCGGCGTAGCCATATAAATGAAGGCCCTTGCTCTCTACTATCATTTCTCCGTCTTTAACACCTATTTCGCCGGCCATATATTCTTTCAGGTTTTGTATGCCGGCCAGATTTGCCGGCAGCCCACCCCATAGGTCCCAGGATCTGAA
The DNA here is from genome assembly GCA_033791485.1 of Desulfobacterales bacterium. Taxonomy (GTDB): domain Bacteria; phylum Desulfobacterota; class Desulfobacteria; order Desulfobacterales; family JAUWMJ01; genus JAUWMJ01. The sequence goes on from JASJGP010000612.1 coordinate 14,469, forward strand.
ATATATAAAAAAAGTTAATGTGTCATCCTGAATTCTGGTATCAATAGACCTCAGACATGGCGGATCAATCAGTGTAAGGTCTGACGGATGAGCTACCTGTAATACCATCTGGTTGTTGCGCTCACCGTATTTTTTATATGTATCTATAATCCATTCTATCTGGTTTAAATAAATTACACCGTCTTCTTCAAAAACAATTTTTTCATCTATTTTTCTCTTATCAATTATTTCTTTATTCTCTTCTTTCCACCATGCCAGTTTTTCACCGGTGAGCGGAACTTTTGTAATTCTTTCGCCATACGTATATGACTCTCCGGGTTCTTTGTGACCTGTCATAAGATATTCAATATAGGATCTTTCATAACCATTCCCACCGTATATATATGCTTCCTCGACAGGATTTGGTATTCCGCATGCTGGTGGAATGTCCGGGAGCAAGGGCTTAACAAAAGGATGTGTTATGTGTCCGCAGAAATAGTCATATTCGAGTCTTGTCTGCCCGGCATAACTTCCCCTGTCTATCTTAAATTTACGACCATCATCTAAAATATCATTAACCGCCTGGAACCAAAGATCTGGAAGATCTCTTGCTTTTATAAAATTAATCTTCATATCTGAATATCCGGCTTTTTATTCGTGAAAACAACAAATGTTTTACGCGTTCGCGGACCGTTGAAATTAGAAAATAGAAATTGGAAATTTGGTTTTTCTGTTTTTATATTCTCTGATAGTCAACGGTGTTCTGAGCCTTTTTGTTACACTTATTAAAGTCGCGCCAGAGTACATCTTATGACGTTTTTGCGGGTTTATATACATCCAACTCGTAAACTCGTTTCATCTCTCCCGAATTTCTACTTTCTAATTTCAAGCCGTGAACGGCTACTAAATATCTAATGTGTTGACTTCCAGGGCATTGCTGTAGATGAACTCTCTTCGCGGTTCAACCTCTTCTCCCATGAGAATTGTAAATATTTCATCCGTATCCACAACATCTTCTATCTTTACCTGTAGAAGATTCCTTTTCTCCGGATTCATTGTTGTTTCCCATAACTGGTCAGGATTCATTTCACCCAGCCCTTTGTATCTTTGAATGGCAAGTCCTTTTTTTCCTTCATTTATCATATACTTTAGCAGACTCTCTTTATCTTCAATTTTCAAAGTTTCTTCTTTATTATCATTATTATAAACATGAAAATTAATATTATCGTACTTTAATATTTTCTTTCCTATAACCAGTCCTTTCTGAAATTCATTAGAATATATTAGGCCTCTTCCAATGTTTATGGGTTTTTCAGTTATCGGGTCTTTTTCAGCGAATATTTCTTTTTGTTTTCCATCTCCATTGCTTTTTATTTCCATTTCATATACATCCCGTTCTTCATTCCATAATACTTCATCTACCCCATACCCTTTTTTTATTAATATCTGTCTTAAATTCGACATCTTTTTTTCGTCCTGGAGAAATTTTTTATCTTCAACACCTTCCTTTATGAGCAATTCGGCGATATCTGTTTTCAGTCCTCTTCTATTAAGCTTTGCCATAATTAAGGAATATTCGGCGATATCTCCTATTAAAACATATAGATTGTGTCCATTTATTATATTTTCGTCTGCCTTTATACTTTTATTATTACATGTTCTTTTTAATATATAATTGCTTAACTCTTCTTCATCTTTAAGATATTTTTCGTTTTTCCCTTTACCTATTTTAAGAAGCGGTGGTTGAGCAATATAAAGAAATCCTTTATCAATAATTTCTGTCATCTGTCTGAAAAAAAATGTTAACAAAAGCGTCCTTATATGTGAGCCGTCAACATCTGCATCTGTCATTATTATTACCTTATGATATTTTATTTTTTCAATATCATATTCATCTTTTCCGACACCTGTACCTAGGGCTGTAATTATATTCTTTATTTCCTCGCTTTTTAAAATTTTGTCAAACCGGGCTTTTTCAACATTTAATATTTTTCCTTTAAGGGGCAAAATTGCCTGAAACTTCCTATCTCTTCCCTGTTTTGCGCTTCCTCCGGCAGAATCTCCCTCTACAAGAAACAATTCTCTTTCAACAGGATATGGACTCTGGCATTCCGCTAGTTTTCCAGGAAGTGTCGAATCAAATAGCGCTCCTTTATTTCTTGCAATGTCTCTTGCTCTCTTCGCTGCATCCCTTGCTCTTGCAGCATCTACACTTTTTGATATTATTTTCTTTGCTATTGACGGGTTTTCTTCTAAAAATTCTCCCAGTTTTTCATTTACTAAGGATTCAACGAGCCCTTTTACTTCACTGTTTCCAAGCTTTGTTTTTGTCTGGCCTTCAAATTGGGGTGATTTAATCCTGACACTGATAATTGCTGTAAGACCTTCTCTGGCATCATCCCCTGTTATTTTTGCTTTAAGGTTTTTTGGCAGGTTTCCGTTTGCTGCATATTGATTTATTGTTCTTGTAAGAGCTGCTTTAAAACCGATAAGATGAAAACCACCCTCAACTGTTCTTATATTGTTTGCAAAGGAAAATATTTTTTCATTATATGTATCGTTGTACTGAATAGCTAAATCTATCTGTACCTCATTTTTTATTCCCTCAATAATAATAGCTTTATGAAGTACCGAATGTCTCCTGTTTAAATGTTCAACAAAAGATTTCAGTCCTCCTTTAAAAAGAAATTCTTCTTTTTGGTCAGAGCGTTCATCTTCAACTATTATCTTTACACCTTTATTTAAAAAGGCGAGTTCTCTTAATCTTCTAACAATAATATCATATGAAAAATTGTCCGTAGTTAATATTTCCATATCGGGCACGAAGTGAATTTTTGTGCCTTTCTTTCTTGTTTTTCCGGTTACTTTTAATTCACTTTTCTTACTGCCTTTTTCGTAGGTTTGATAATAAATTTTTCCGTTTGAATATATTTCTACTTCAAGAAAAGAAGAAAGTGCGTTTACAACAGAAACACCAACTCCATGCAGTCCTCCGGAAACCTTATATGAATTATCATCAAATTTTCCTCCTGCATGAAGCTTTGTCATAACCACTTCAAGGGCTGGAATATTCTCTGTCTTGTGAATTCCTACTGGTATTCCGCGGCCGTTATCTTCAACACTTACACTTTTATCTGTATATATTATAACCTTTATTGTATCACAATATCCGGCCATAGCTTCATCTATGCTGTTGTCAACTACTTCATAAACAAGATGATGTAGGCCTGCGATATCAACGTTTCCAATATACATTGAAGGTCTTTTTCTAACAGCTTCAAGACCTTCCAGTATTTTTATATTATCTTCGTTATATATGTTTGTTTCTTCTTTCATATTTTTATAAACTCGTAAAAAGTTTTTAGATAAGCGACTGATGGCGTCGTGAAAATGCTTATATACAAGGCGTAGCAGTTTTTCAGGGACGAGGCTATGCGATATAGTATGTCGCGTTCCTTAAAAACTGTTACAACGCGGTAGATTAGCCTTTTCGCGACGCCATCATATTTTCATAGGCATTATAACACTTAGATAGCTTTTATCGTTTTCAGCCTCTATTAAACAAGGCTTTTCTCCACTACTAATACTTAATAAAATTTTTTCATCATCAATTACATTAATTGTTTCAATAAAGAATCTCGGGTTAAACATTGCTTCTACATCATCACCATTATAGTTTATAATCATATCCTCTTTTGATTCACCAATTTCCGGATTTGTGGAATCTATTTTTAATTTATCTTTTTGAAAGCTGAATATAACCCCTTTATAATCATCCGATGATAAAATGGACATTCTTTTTAGCATCATTAAAAATAAGTTTTTATCCATTTTAATTATGTGTACATCTTTTTTAGTAGTTATATCGATATAATCTGGAAAGTCTCCTTCTAATAATCTTATTATTATTTTTTCGCCATCTTTTTTAATTATAAAATTATTATCTTTAACTCCTATTTGAACCATTTTCTCTGTGTCAAGAAATTTTGTTAATTCATTTATTCCTTTTTTAGGTATTAAGATACTTTTATCAATGGGGATATCATAACTTTTATCATATATGTTATCCGCTGTAGAAAGCCTGCTGCCATCTGTCGATACCATCCTTAATAATTTTTCATCATCCTTCTCTATTATTTCTAAATATATCCCAATAAAATGTGCTCTCTTATCGTCTGGAGAGGCCGTTATTATTACTGTTCTTTCAATCATTTTATTTAATGCTATAGAATCAATCTCAAAAAATTTAACTTCTTCTATCTCGGGTATATCAGGAAAATCTTCAGGATTCATACCAACTATATTAAATTCAAGTTGCTTTTCTTCAACACCATCATCCTTATCTCTTCCAATCTTAATCCAGTAATTTTCGACTTCATGTATCCTTATTACCTCATCCGGAAATTCCCTTACAATTTCAAATAATTTTCTTGCGTTTATAGCCGCTATGCCTTCTTTTTTTATTGAAGCAGAATAGTGGCCTTCAAATCCTGTTTCTAAATCTGTAGCAATAACAGTTATATGTGAACCTTTTGCTTTTATAAGCACGTTGGTTGTTATGGCAAGGTTTGTTTTTCTTCCGGTAAGGCCCTGCACTTTAGATAAAACGGTATAGAAAATATTTTTCTTTATTGTAAAATCCATAATATTTCCTTTAAGGTTATTTAAAAGTTATTAATATAAATATAGGTTGTTAATAACTATAACAACCTTATAACATATTAATTATACAAACATATTTTAATTAATAAAAATATATAACAGGGTTAATAAATCAACAATAAGTATACGATTTTGTGTTGTACATAAAAAGGTGTTTGTATAAAGG
>JASJGP010000613.1:0-3348 GCA_033791485.1 Desulfobacterales bacterium
CTTTCAGGAAAGCCGCAGCAATCCAGTTCAGGCGTTGCCAAGGGATTGCAGTAAATTTCTACGGCTGCACCCTTGGCGCCTTGGCTCTGAATCCCTCCGGCTTTTGCAACGTTGGGGTTAATCATACATGACTACGGTTCGAATGAAGAATTTTCCAAGAAAAATTATCAGGCGTTGCGCCGGAATTGTTCAAAAATTTCGCATAGCATATTATGCAGCACTGTCCAGCGATGCCCGAATTCAAGGGAGATTAAAAAAGAGTCGACCTTTGTTGATCGCAGGAGAAGGAACCATCGTCATAAATGGAATTGCAACGGTAGGCTATTTTCCCTCTCCTTTTTATTTTAACAGTTACGCCCACTTTGACTTAAGAAATCCGAATGCGCACATTGAAATTGGAGATGGCGTCATTTTTAACAATAATTCAACTCTCATTGCCGATGGCGCTACGATCTCGATTGGAGCCGACGCTTTGATCGGTTTGAATGTTACCGTAATGACCAGCGATGCGCATGGTTTGGAACCGGAAAAAAGAAGATCACTAGATTTTCCTAGAGAAAATGTGAGTATTGGAGATAATGTTTTTATTGGAAATGATGTTACCATTTTAAAAGGGGTAAGTATTGGCAATAATTCCGTTATAGGTAATGGATCAATTGTCGTTGACAATATTCCGGGAAATGTAATCGCCGCTGGTCTGCCATGCAGAGTGATCAAGGCGTTTTGATGGCCAAGGATCACTCATCTCACAAACAAATCCTCAGGGCGACAAGCATCGTTGGTGGTGCCCAGGTTATCACAATCCTGATCCGGATCGTGCTGACTAAGATCATTGCGGTATTGCTGGGACCGACTGGTGTGGGGATTGCCGGATTATATCAATCGACCATCGAGATTGTTAAAAGTGCTACGGGTCTTGGTTTAGATTTCAGTGCAGTGCGGGATGTTGCGGAGGCGGCGGGGTCTGGGGATCTGCAGCGGATTGGACGGACCGTCACCATTTTGCGGCGGTGGGTCTGGGTTACTGGATTGCTCGGGGTGGCAATGATGTTAATGTTCCGAGAGCAATTCAGCCTCTATGCCTTTAAAGGTTCGGACCATGCGGTTGATTTTGTCATACTGGCGGTGGTGCCCCTGTTTACAGCGCTCAGCGGCGGCCAAATGGCCATATTGCGAGGTGTCAGACGGATAGGCGATATGGCACGCGCGGGTGTGTTGGGTGCTGTATCGGGTTTTTCCATTTCAGTGCCCTTTTATTGGCTAATGGGTATCAAGGGTATCGTGCCGGCTTTGGTCCTGGCATCTCTGGCCGAGTTGGGAATATCCTGGAGTTTTGCCAAAAGAATTAAAGTAACGCCTGTTGTTGTCACGTTGAGCGAGACGGTGACCGGTGGGACAAGAATGATCCAGCTGGGTCTATTTACCGTCATCACCGGTGTGGCGACAACCGGTACCATGTATCTGGTGCGGATTTTCATTGCCGGCCAGATGGGGGTTGATGGCGTCGGACAGTTTCAGGCGGCCTGGAATCTATCTGCAACTTATGTCGGTTTAATTCTCGGTGCAATGGCGGCAGATTATTATCCACGGCTTAGTGCAGTGAACACCGACAATCATCAGGTCTGTAAGCTAGTCAATGAGCAAACAGAGATAACCCTGCTATTGGCAGGTCCTTTGATTGTGGGGATGGTTTGTTTTATGGATGTAGTTGTTTCGCTTTTCTACTCCGCCAAGTTTGAGGAAAGTATCAATATCCTGCTTTGGCAAACGATTGGGAACCTTCTGAAAGTTATATCGTGGCCGATGGGATTTGTGCTGCTGGCAAAAGGCAAAGGAAATTATTTCATTTTTACAGAGTTGTTGTGGAACACCCTGTTTCTCTCAACTATCTGGTTCTTATGGGAGCATTCCGGGATTGAGAGCACCGGCATCGCGTTTTTAATGGGATATATTGTATTAACAGGAGTGATCTTTGTTATTTGCAAACGAATGTGCGGTTTTTCCTGGTCAGATAAGAATAAGAAATCAATTTTAACTTTTACAATTTTAGCATTACTGGCATTTGTAAACGCCAAATATCAAACCTTGCCTTTTTGGCGAATGATCAGCCTCGGGCTGCTGATGATTTCCGTATTTCTTTCCTATTACGAATTAAAAAAAGTAATAGATCTTAAAATGGTAATGAATAAATTGTTAAAGTTAATCGGGTTGTCATAACTTGAGTAAAACCCATAGGTAATTAACAATAGATAAATGATTATTATAAGAGAGGATATCAATGATAAAGGATCCTTTAATTTCTGTTCTTATTCCTTTATTCAATCATCAAAAATATATAATTCAATGCCTGGAAAGTATTTTAAAAGATAGTTATGCGAATAAAGAAATCATTATAATCGATGATGCTTCATCAGATAAATCATCTACGATTGTCGATGATTGGATAAAAATTAATAATCATATAATTACTGTAAAATTTCACAAATCACCATATAATAAAGGACTTTGCTCTACGTTAAACGATTTGATAGACATGAGCTCTGGCCAATATCTCGTGATGCTTGCCAGTGATGACTATTTGTTAAAGGATGGAATTCAGAAAAGATTGGATTTCTTAAAGACCAATCCGGATAAATGTGCTGTAATTGGAGATTGTATTGTTGTAGATGAGCAAGGGAAAACCATCTATTCAAGTGGTCTTTTTGATTTGCGTAAAGCAAACTATAAAAATTATTTTAATGATTATGGTCTGAAGAAAGAAATTCTACATAATTTTGCAATCCCTGGCCCCGTATTAATGGTAAAGAAAACGTTTTATGAAGAAATAGGAAAATACGACGAAAGTTTGTTGTGTGAAGATTGGCAATTCTACGTGAAAACTATCGCTTTAAATAAGCTTGGCTTTATCGATTTCAAGGTTTCAGCCTATCGCTGGGATAACAATAACTCATGTCTCAATCGGTCACTATATATTAAAAGAATTATGGGAGTTTGTTTTACGATTTTAGAGAACTATCATCGATTTAGAAAAAATGACAAATTAAGGTTATTATATATATTTTTTAGAACATCCATTCATGCAGTTAGGTTCACAATCAATCAACCTAAGCAATGATATTCAGACTTGCTATTTAGTTAATTTTTCTGCAGGATTTTGTAATGTTACCAAAATTAGGTATAATTATAGTTAACTGGAATTCCGGTCCCCAGTTGAGAGAATGTCTCGAATCAATCGAAAATACCGATATAAAAAATTATGATTTAAATAAAGTAGTAGTGGTAGACAATGCATCAAGCGACGCGTCAGCATCATGAAGAATTTTGGAATCAGTGAAGTTGAAGCGGCTG
>JASJGP010000614.1:0-2729 GCA_033791485.1 Desulfobacterales bacterium
GTTCAATTTCGAAACTGCCTCTTAGAAAAGTCGTTCTTTATTTTTCAGGTAGTGTCATGTAATGTAAGTCACTGTTGAGCCAGACCGCGACGAAGTCTGAATTTAAAGATCTCCAAGATCTTTAAGTTATAGAGTGCAGTATGTCAAGAGTACAAAGCACTATTTAGTGTTTAAACGAAAAGTCCTATTTTTAAATAAAGGCACAGAAACACAAGGCTTAAAGGAAATAGCTCATAGTAAAAGGGCCTGTCCTGCATAGCCACAGGCGAAGTAGGATTAAATCCTTCAGGCTATGAGCTATCAGCTGCGAGCTAAGAGCTAATAACTTATGGAGTAATTTATTCCAATTGATCGCATCAAACGATACACCTAAAACCGTAAAACAACCGGATAATAAAAATTCTGTAAGTGTACATCGCGCCTTTATTTATGGCGCCAGTGCCCCCGGCTTTGGTGAAATCTATGCAGGCTCCCGTATTCGAGGTTTTATCACAGCAGGATTGTTCATTTTTTTTCTGGTGTGGTTTAACTGGATAGTAATAGATATTATGGTGCGTGTCATGGATCTGCTTTTTCAAGGACTTAACCAGGCCAGGGGTTCTGTGTTGTCTGATTTACCCATCTTTTCGCTCGGAATCTCCTTTTTAGGAATGTATTATATCTGGTTATGGGCCATGATTTCATCAGTAGACGTGGCAGTAAAGCATCGTCAGGAAAACGAAATTTCGCCACAGGCAAGTGTACCCTGGGGTGTGGCATTGTCCTGGTTTTGCCCGGGGTCGGGTCAAATGTACACTGGTTATCGGCAATTCGGCTATATTCTGTTTGCCGGAAACCTTCTGGGAATACTACTAATTATTCCTGCCTATATGCAGTTATTTACGAGCATTTCCCTGCTGGTTAAAAATGAACAGTTATCAGCATCAAACCCATACACACTGATAAATATCATCAGGGAACATATGATAATATTAGATTACAGTTTCGGTAATCTCATTCAGGAGACAGTCAGGTACTTTGCCATAGCTGTTACAATCTCAGGTTTAATGCATGGTTCTCTACATTCTGATGATAAATGGATAAAGCCATCTGTACCGTACGGTATTGGCCTTTTTGCAGCAGGGTGGTTGTGTCCGGGCTCCGGACAGCTTTTACAGAAGCGAGATAAGACTGGCTGGTATTTTTTTGCCGGCTATGTCGGCAGTATTCTCTTAATCGGGCTTTTGATTAAAACAGGTTTTGTTTCGGCAATAAATGCGGACACTCTTGCCTGGATATCGGTCGTAATCCAGTGGGGTGCGATGATCGAAGCCCTTTTTTGTATGATAAAATCTAAAGGAGGAGTAGATGTCATTTGTTGAATATGCTTTGGATGAAAATGTAGCAGTGGTAACCCTAAACAGAGATGAGAACAGGTTTAACCCTGACTTTCTCGGGGCTTGTCTTGATGTGCTGGATGAGGTGGAAAAGGAAACAGATGCTTCCACACTTGTGGTAAAATCTTCCCATGAAAAGATATTTTCAAACGGTATTGATCTTGAGTGGCTTGCCCCGGTTATACAAAAAGGCGATATAAATACTGCAAAAGATTATTTTTATCAACTGAACTCTCTCTTTAAGCGGATTGTCACATACCCGATGATTACCATTGCTGCGATTACAGGTCATGCTTTTGCAGGGGGTGCGATATTATGCTGTGCCTTTGATTTCAGATTCATGCGGTCAGACAGGGGATATTTTTGTTTTCCTGAAGTCGATCTGGGCATTCCCTTTCTGCCCGGCATGAATGCCATGTTAAAAAAGGCAATACCTTTGTATAAATTAGAGGAGATGGAATACACAGGAAAGCGCCTTACTGCCGAGGAATGTGAAGAACACCATATTATAACAAAAGCATGCCATATAAACGAACTTATGGATGAAGTTCTTGCGTTTGCCAAAACCCTGAACAAAAAAAGAGCTGTGATAAAAGAGCTGAAAGAAAGACTTAATAAAGATATTATTCATGCCCTGGATGTTGAGGATGTGCCATATATTGAATCCGGCAAGTTTAATATTTGATGGCGTCGTAAAAAATTGAATTTACCACGGAGAACACTGAGCTCACAGAGACAACTAATTAATAAAACAAAATATTCTCTGTGTTCTCTGCGAGCTCTGTGGTGAAAAATGACTTTTTACCATAGCATCGGGTTTTAGGGGAATTTTTAAATTGGCTGTTTGTAAGTTCTGCGGAAAGGAAAAGATCGGAGCATCGTCTTGTATCGAAAGTTTTATAATTATCGATAAAAAGAAATACAGCCCAATACCCTATAAAAAAGCCGGAAGTGTTTTTACAAAGGAACAAAATCAAAAACGATGTCCGGACTGCAATATTAAACCCGGAGGATATCATCACGTTGGATGCAGTATGGAAATATGTCCCAAATGTAACAGAAGATGGGTTCAGTGCAGGTGCCAGGGAGTAAAGGCGAAAATTGAGGAAACCAAAGAAAAAGAATGCAAGGTAATCCGGTTTAAGGGAAAGTAAAGATAAAAGGCACCCGTCTTCGCCTTCGGCTTCAGGCTACGCTTTCCAAGCTACGCCCCGACAAGACGCCGAGACAGGGAAAGGCACAAAGGTAGATGGCAGAAGAAAAAATAGAGAATCCACGCCCATCGAAGATCCCGTTATGCGGGGAAGGGCGTGGTTTTAAAAGTTGACTAAACAAGGAGGAAAACCATGCAGG
>JASJGP010000615.1:0-3086 GCA_033791485.1 Desulfobacterales bacterium
CATTGTGATTGCAAGACACATCGGTGCTTTATGATTAATGGCTAAGTAAAAAGTCTCATCTACTGCGTTGTAGCGGTTTTTCAGGAACTCGACATACTATATGTATAGTCTCGTTACTGAAAAACCACTACGCTTTGTATATGAGCCTTTTTACTTAGCCATACGGCGTCAAAGACTTTTTACGAGTTCATCATAATTGGCTCATTTGCAATAAATATATTATAAATACACTGTTGAGGAGATGAAAATGGAAGAAAATGCTCAAAAACCTCAAATCGTAGTTGACTCTTTTGAAGAACTGACAGGTGAAATTTCAACAACTGCTGCAAAGGGTGTTGAAGAAATAGGTAAACGGATAGAATCTTTAAGGAAGGAAAAAGGGCTCTCCCTTGACGAGTTGTCAAAACTGACAGGCTTTGAAGTCGAGCTGCTTTCCGACATAGAAAAAGATAAAGTGCAGCCTCAGCTTGGAACGGTTATAAAGCTTTCAAAGGCTCTGGATAGCGCCTTTGGTCGTCTTGTATCGGGTGTCGGAGATAAACTGTTTTCAATAACCCGCAAAAATGAACAAAAAGTTGTTTCAAGATCTACATCCCATGAAGGCAAAAAGCAGCTTTATACCTATAAAAGCCTTGCCCCGGAAGTAAAGGGTCGCCATATGGAGGCCATGATTGTGCAGCTTGAAGAAAATCCAGACCCGGAGACTTCGATTCATGAAGGAGAAGAATTCATTTATGTCTTAGATGGTGTTGTATCTCTAAAAATCGGAGAAAATGCGTTCGCCCTTGAACCCGGAGACAGCGTTTATTACCTTTCCACCACACCACATCTGGTTGCAGCAAAAAGTGGAAAAGCGACTATATTAGCCGTACTTTATGAAGGTTAATCTTGATGGCGTCGTAGAAAGTCCCATCTACTGCGTTGCAGCGGTTTTTCAGATACTCGGCATACTGCATGTATTGCCTCGTCCCTGAAAAACCACTGCGCCTTGTATATGGAACTTTCTACTTAGCCATCGGTGATGCTTTTTACAAAATCGTCTAAATAGGATTTTTTATAAATTCATAATCTCTTTTATAGACTATAAAAAGGGGTGGCTTTTGCAAGCCACCCCTTTAATTAGGATAGAAAATTTAACGTTGATGAATAACGTTTAGTGTATTGTGATCTCCTTCGGCTTTTCCTCTTCAGGTTTCGGAATATCTATTTTCAAGACACCGTCCTTAAAATCAGCTTTGATCTTATCAGCGTTCAGGCCTACAGGCAATGTAAAAGCTCTGTGAAATTTTCCAAAAGATCTTTCCCTTTTGTAATAATTTTCCTCTTTAGCTTCATTTTCAAAAGAACGCTCACCTTTGAGAGTCAAAACTCTGTCCTTTAAATCGATAGCAATATCCTTTTTATCCATGCCCGGCAATTCAGCTTTTATGACAATGTTGTTGTCATTATCATAAATATCAACAACCGGATTCCAACTGGTCATTGCCAGTTCATCATTTTCCCGGCCTGGAGTATAAAAATCCTCATCAAAAAACCGGTTAAAACGATTTTGGAAAATTGCCCTGTCTCTTAATGGCGCCCATCTTACAATATTCATGATATTTTCCTCCTTTTATTGAGATTTTTTGATATTTTAGCCCGATTGCTTATCCGCTCAGGCCATTTTACTTTTACTTGGAAATATGTTAAGAACAATTTATTATATGTCAAGAAATAATAAAAATTATATGTTACATTACTTATAATAATAGATGGTTGATAGTAATAGAGACTTCAGATTATAGTTCTTCTCCCATACACTTAACCCCTTGAATCCTTTCCATACTAAAAGGCGGGAAAAATGAAAAAACATGAAAAAGGCAATGAGATAAAAAAAATATTCTTGCCTCACCCTTCATCTTCGGATTTAAGGGGTAAACAGTCAGTCAGGGCAACATTTAAATTAACCGGGAAATCGATACATGCAATAAATATCGTATCAGTGCATCTGGGCATTAAACAAAAATCTCTTTTCGACCATTTGATTGAGGACAAGCAATGTTTGAAATTAATTGCCGGTGAAATAGAAGATGAAGCATTCAGCAAACTAAACCGTATTCAAAAAACATATGTTTTAAGCCGCAGAACGCTATCATCCCTTGATCAAACAGCTAAAAATTTTAATGCTCCCCGTGATGCTTTAGTGGAGTATTCCATTCAAAGGCTTATCCCGGTAATTGCCGGAGAAAAAGAAAAACACAGAAAACGCAAACTAATTCTGAATGAAATGGCAAAGCACCTGGAACATGGAGAAAAGATTTTGCAAAAATCAGAAAAATTATTAGGCAAAGATGATCCTGTTTACTGCAAAGTCGAATCAGCAATAGCTGCCTGTACAAGTGTTTATAATAATATAGACTCTTTTATTGAAAAAGGTGAAATAATAGAAGAATTTTAATTAATGCCTATCAAGACGGGACACAAATCTTTTCCCTGTGATTCGGGTTCACGGAACTCTTCCTAGCTCATCAGCGCTTACCGACAGGGATTATGTACAAGGGCTCCTCGTCTTTCGGCAAGTTTAGTATTTTGCTGACTTTATGATCGTTAAATGCACCGATAGTAACAACTCCCAGGCCCATAGCTGTTGCCTGAAGGCAAACATTCTGAGCAGCATGTCCGATTTCCATGTGAACATATTTTATGCCCCTGTCACCGTATTTTACGGTTGTTCTCTGATAGACTGCGGTGAAAACGAGATCGATGGCCCCATTTTTCACAGAGCTTTGTCCCAGAGCCGCACCGGCAAGCTGTTGCCTCACATCCTTATCTGCGATCATGACTAATTCATGTTTTTTCGGTTTATACCGGTAGATCCCCATAGCCAGATCCTGTACATCGCCGACTATAATATAGACTTCGAGGGGATAAAGGGCTCCGGCTGACGGCGAGGTTCGGCCACCCCTGCCCGAAGTTGTTCCCTGGGCCGCCCACAACAGTTGCGAAACCTCCTCTATTGTAAGCAATTCACCGGTATAATTCCTGACCGACCGTCTCTTGACAAGACTTTCTTCAAGAGAAACATCACTATTATATGTTGGTTTGGG
>JASJGP010000616.1:0-4486 GCA_033791485.1 Desulfobacterales bacterium
GAAAATGGTCTGTGACCGGGGACTACATGAAAAGGTTAATATACTGGCAGGCATGACCCCGATGAAGACTGCGGGTATGGCCAAGTATATGAAAAATCGTGTTCCCGGCATGGACGTGCCTGACGAAGTGGTTAAACGTCTTTCCGACACACCGAAGGAAAAACAGAGCGAGGAAGGTATTAAGATCTGTATCGAGGCGATTCAACGGCTTAAAGAAATAGAAGGAGTGCGCGGTTTTCACGTCATGGCTATTGAGTGGGAGGAAAAGGTGCCTGAAATCGTGGAAAAAGCGGGCCTTTATCCCAGGCCTGAAGTTGATTAGGCGCTTAGCTGTAATTTTTGTGTATTTTGTCACAAAAAATTCATAGAAAAACACCTGCTCGGTTCCGGCTTTTCCGGATTAGGGGTCTATTAAAACAAAAAAAGGGAGGATATAATGAGCGAAAAAAAGAGAATTCTTGTAGTCGATGATGAACCTGATTTCGCTTCCATTGTTCAGGGAAACCTGGAAAAGGAAGGCTTTGAGGTTGAAATCGCATACAACGGTGTTGAGGGACTGGAGAAGGTACATGCAAGCCCGCCTGATGCCATAGTACTTGATGTAATGATGCCTGAAAAGGACGGTTATGAAATGTGTGCGGATCTGAAAGGGGATGAAAAATACTGTGACATTCCTATTGTCCTTCTGACTGCTGTTGCATCCCATGTGACTTCAACACGCTATTCACACGCTGATGGCATGAGTACGGAGGCAGACGATTATATTGCTAAACCGGCTTCTGCAGAAGAGATCACCAGGAGCGTTAAAGATCTTCTAGAAATGGGATAGAAGATTGAGGTTAAGCTGATAATCTTTTATGGCATTAAAAGGAAGACTTGCTCTGATAAATGATATGTGTTTTTGTCCGACTAAATGCTGGATTTGCATGAATCATTCTTGTGCGGTTTGGATTTCAAATGAAGGTTTTTTGCATATTAAGTGATGAGCGGGCTTTTCGTTTAAAATCGCCTGACATGTTTTCGGCGGTAATGAACCGATTAGGTATAAAAGGAAGCTATGTGCCTTTTGCCGTTAAGCCGGAAGACATCGGGGAGGCTATTCACAGTATTCGAATTTTGAATATCGCAGGCGCAAATATAACTGTGCCATATAAAGAAAAAGTCATACCTTTCCTTGATGGTCTTTCTGAAGGAGCCAATATCATTGGTGCGGTCAACACTATTGTTTGCGATGGCGATATATTAAAAGGTTATAATACCAATGCAATCGGTTTTATGGACGCACTTAGCGACGCGGATTTTGATGTTGAAGGCAAGACAGCGCTGGTTTTTGGAACAGGCGGTGCAGCAAAATCAGTTGTATTTATTTTAAACTGGCTTCGAACAGACTCAATTATTGTTGCAGGCCGCAGAAAACAAAAAGCTCTGGAAATTGTCGATCGTTTTAGCGGAGATGCTATGCCGATTTTCGATTTTCCGGATCGGCCGTTTCCAGCTAATATTGTGGTCAACGCAACTTCTGTTTCCAGCACCGATGAATCGCCGGAACTGGCTGCGGTCGTGGAAAAGCTTGAAATTCCGCAATGTGAACTTGTATTGGATCTTAATTATGGCTACACTCAAAATTTTTGGCAGGATATGGCCAAAGCCAGGGGTATTCGATTCTTGGACGGTCTTTCCACACTTGCCTTTCAGGCAAAACGAACCTTTGCTCTCTGGACAGGCACTCAAGTCCCATCGGAGGAGTTTCTGAGAGCACTTGATGAAAATGCGTAAAATTTTAAAAAGCATAAATTATTCTTTTACCGGGAGCAGAACCGTGAAAACGGTTCCCTTCCCGGGAGTGCTTTCCACGTCGATAAAACCGTTCAAAGAATCCACAAGCCCTTTTACTATGGGGAGTCCGAGTCCAGTACCGGTGATATATCTGGTGTTTTCGTCTTTGACCCTGTAGAACCTTTCAAATATCTTTTCAAGGTGTTTATCTGCTATGCCGAATCCGTTATCCTTAACCCTTATGCGGATATTTATCCCTGCCAGGTCAACATCTATTTCTATTTTTCCGTTTTTATGAGTATAATTGATGGCGTTGGCAATCAGGTTGCCAAAGATGCTTTCCAGAGCAATGGGATCGGCTATCAGCGGAGGTAGGGGAGCTTTGGGAACATTCAGGATTAAAGACTGCTTTTTGCCCCTTGCACGGGTTTCAAGAAAATCTACTATATTTTTCAAGGTTTCTTCCAGATGAACCGGTTTCGGCTCGTGACATATAATTCCTTCCTCGATGCGGGAGAGATCGAGCAGATCGCCTATCAGAGCGATCAACCCCTGGGTCTTTTCCTTGGCGCGGGTGAGTATGTGCTGGTCATGCGTAGTTGTTTCTCCCACCATGTCCCTTATAACAAGCGCCAGTTGTTCATGGATCGTTGAAAGGGGGGACCGAAGTTCGTGGGAAACCTTTGCCACGAATTCCGATTTAAGCTGATCCAGAACCTTCATATCTGAGATATCCATCACATTTACCACTGCACCCAGGCATTCCTGTTTTTCACCCATTACCGGTTGGGCCTTTGCAAGAAGATATTTTTTGTCTGAGAGGGCAAACTCATAATCCGGGATATCATCATAATCGATATGTTTTCCCTGAGAAATTTCCTTAACAAGATTGCAAAGGTTTTTGTCCGGTACATAGTCTTCAATGGGGTTGCCCGGTTTCAAATCAGAGTCTATTTCGAGGAGTTGCCGAAAAGCCGGATTCATCAAAACTACCTGCCCTTTGGTGTTGGTCACCATTGCACCGTTGGGAAAAGATTCGAGAATTGTATGAATACGACTTTTTTCGGTATCCAAATCCAGCAGAGTTCTTTTTCTTTCCCGTTCCAGTTTTTCTGCCTCACGGGTGAGCCGAATTTTTTCCCAGGCACGATTCACCACGATACGCATTTGATCCGGGTCAAAGGGTTTCGAAATAAAATCATAAGCCCCCTGTTTCATGGCTTTGGTAGCCGTTTCCACTGTGGCATATCCGGTGATTATGATTACAAGTATTGTTTCATCTATTTCCCTGATTCGCTCAAGAACCTCCATTCCACCCATGCCAGGCATTTTTAAATCGAGAAAAACGATAGAGGGTTTTTCTTTTTCCAGTATATTAAGGGCCTGGTCGCCACGGGATGCCGTCAGGACTTGGAAACCAATCTTGGAAAGGATCCGCTGAGATCCATCCCGTATGTCCTTTTCATCATCCACTACCAGTATGTGGGTGGTTTCAATACTATTTTTCAATTTGATCTCCTTTATTGCTCTGAGTTGCAATGGGAAACTCGATGATAAAGGTAGAGCCCTGACCGGGCATGTTTTTGGCCAGAATTTTTCCACCATGGTTTTCTACAATCCCGTACACCATACTGAGCCCAAGACCGGTACCTTTTCCTTCTTCTTTGGTTGTAAAAAAATGATCGAAAATATGAGGTAGAATATCCTCGGGTATTCCTGGACCGGTGTCGGATATTTTTATTTTTATCCAATCTTGTTGTCGCGACCTGCAGGTTTCCAAAGTCAGTTTTCCCTTTCCCTCCATTGCCTGGGCCGCATTTATGATTAGGTTCATGAACATATGGTTAAGTTGCTGGGTATCAGCCATAATAGGAGGAAGTGAAGAAGTCATGTTTTTCTCTATTTCAATATTATGAAAAAGGGTCTGATTTTCAAGCAGGAAAAGGGTTCTGGAAATAGACTTGTTTATATCGTGGGGTTGCATGACATTTCGAGTCTGTCTTGTAAACTCAAGAAGTTCTTTAACAGTATCACGGCATCTCTCGGCATCTTTCAAAATGCGCTGCAAATCGTCTCTGGCTCCTTCTTCAAGGTCGTATTCTTCCAGAACAAGCTTGGTGAAAAGTGTTATTCCTCCCAGGGGGTTGTTTAACTGGTGGGCCACGCCTGCTGACAGCTTGCCGAGGGAAGACATTTTTTCCGATTGCATGAGTTGGAGCTGAATCTTTTCCATTTTGTCTCTTATTTTAAGCTCTTCCCGCAAATCGTGGAAAAAACCGATGGTTGCCACTTCTTTTTTACCTTCATAAACTATTGATGCGTTTAAGTTAATCGGAATGGTTTCACCGTTTTTAGAGAGCACATTAACCTGATATGATCTGAGTTTTCCCTTTCCACTGTTTTCAGTGCTCCGGAGTTTTTTCATCACATCATATTCTAAATTATCCGGATAAATATCCCTGATATTTAGATGATTTATGGCTTCATCTTTAGTGTAGCCGAAAACTTCCGATGCCGTCTCGTTGAAAATAAGAATCGTACCTTTTTTGTCCGCTGCGATGACACCGTCAACAGCACTGAAGATGAGATTCCGCAGAAGCGCGTTGGACTGTTTCATCTTTTTTTCGAGTCCGCCGATGGTGGGCAGGTTAAAATCCATGCTTACAAAGGCTTCAATATCTTTTCCGGAATAGATAGGATAGGAATAGTA
>JASJGP010000617.1:0-3527 GCA_033791485.1 Desulfobacterales bacterium
CCGTCAAACGGTCCGCGCTCTCAGGGATGCCGGTATTGAATACATCGTGGCCCCGGCCCACAACCTGAGCCACTACATTGAGGGGGCCAATAAAATGTTTGTCGGCGCCCTGACCATCACCTCTGATCATAAGATAGTGGCCCCGATCGGTACGGCAGGAACCGTGAGCCTCTGTCATCTGAATAAGATTTCCGTGCATTTGTTTGCCAACAGCCTGCACTATTCCCACAGGGATTCAACCCACCAGGAAATCTATGAGGAACAGGAAGAAACCTATAGTGCCAATATGAATTTTTTTATGACCACTCATTCCCACGACCTTGTGGATCTGGAACTTATTGATCACATTATCACTGAAACCGGTGAAATACAAAAAGGGACCTATCCTGTCTGACAGGTTCGAGCCATTTGCCCGGAAAAACATAACGATACCCATACCCGTATTTTGCTCAATATTTTTTATACTGTTGACAAAAAATAACTTATTATTTTATATAAGATGGCTCCTTAACAAATGGATAGAACCAAATAGCGATTATAAAAAACAGGCGTCCTCACCATTGAATGTGAAAAAATGAAAAATAACAAAACATCGAATACATTTTCCTTCAAACCAACCTATCCAACGAGCTAATCAATGTCCCAAAAAACATCCCACGATGAACTACAAAATAAATATGATGTTCTGGCAAGAGAATATCAGCTATACAAAGAAAAGAACGAAGCACTAAAAGAAACAAAACAGAGATTTTACAGCCTTTCCAATCGGACCCAGGACGGCATATACACACTAAATCTTTCTATAAACAAATATGTATATACAAATCCTTCCTTTATAAAAATGTTTGGACACCCCTGTAAGGATATCGTGACCACTGACTCGGTCATAACAAAAATACTGCCTGAAGATCGATTCAAACTTAAGGAAAGAATTAAAGCCGCTTTATCACACCAAACAAAAGGAAGTGAAATAGAATATCGATATATCGCGGGTGATGGAAGTGTCAGATGGATGCATGATCGTTGGGTTGTTATGCGCGATGGGAATGGCACACCCAAAGCAATTGAGGGTATCGTGCGTGATGTAACCGAAATGAAGGATCTCATCGGTTCAAAAGGCTACCTGGAAAGTATCCTTGAAAGCTGCATCGATGCCATCATCGTTACGAATGATAAAGGTGTTATCACTCTGGTCAACAGGGGTGCCGAATTATTGTTTCATGAAAAACGCCAGGAGTTGATTGGCCGTTTTATCAGCGATATTATGAAAAACCATCCCAATCAGGATGCCGATATGTTTGAAATTATATTGGAGCATGCCCCGGCATCCAATTATGAAATAGAGGCCCGTATTCCAGACGGGTCGGTTGTCCCTTTGTTAATTTCAAGTTCACTTTTTATTGATGCCAACAATCAAGTGCCGGGCACCATCAGCTATATCCGAAATATATCAACGCGGAAAAAAACCGAGAAACGAATTCAAAAGCTCTCTCAAAAGCTCATCAGGGCACAGGAAGTCGAACGGAGCCGTATCGCCAGGAATCTACACGATGAACTGGCTCAAAATTTATATTCGTTCAATATCCAGTTGTCGAGTTTTTTAAAACAGGCGCTGCCGGATGAAAAATTTTCCGTGGAAACTTCGGAACTTCTGGATTCCCTGCAGAAAATTTTTGCGGATGTTCGTAAGATGGTTTTTAATATTCATCCTACCGGTCTTGAAACGTTAGGAATATCAAAAACAACTCACAACTTGTGCAAAAACATTTCACAAATTTATGGTTTTAAAATTGATTTTACGACTGCGGGAATCGACTCTCTGGATCTTAATTTTGATATAAAAATTGCGATTTACCGCCTCGTACAGGAAAGCCTGAACAACATTGCAAAACATGCACAGGCCACGATGGCTAATATTCGGATGGTCTATTCCTATCCTAATATTATTCTACGTATCGAAGACAACGGCATAGGATTTGATACGGACAAGTTGACAGAAACGGTAACCGAAAAAGGATGCATGGGGATTTGGAGTATGAAAGAGCGGGTCGCTTTACTAAACGGACAAATGAATATTGAATCCAAGGAAAAGATCGGCACGACCCTTATTTTCGATATCCCCTATTATGGGAATTAGTAGAATGAAAACGAACTATTCCGACCAGACTCAAAGGATTCTCCTGGTAGATGATCACACCTTATTTCGGGAAGGCTTGAAAGGCTTGATTGAACAGAGCCCATCATTCAAGGTAGTTGGGGAAGCCGGAATGATTGAAGAGGCACTTGCAAAAGCACTTGAACTTAAGCCTGATCTGGTGGTGATGGATATCGCCATGCCCGGTATCAATGGGATAGAGGGAACGCGATTACTTATAGAGCAACTTCCCAAAGTAAAGGTTGTCGTGATAAGTATGCATTCCAAAATGGATTATATAATTGCCGCAATTCAGGCCGGCGCTTGTGGATATCTCCTGAAAGACACCACACCCGACAAGCTGCTGGGTGCATTAGATACCGTCACCCGGGGAAACTATTTTTTCGATTACCAGGCTTTGGACGAGATTGTTCAATTCATATTGGAACAAAAAGATAAACGTCCTTCTTTATCGGAAGGACACTATGACCGGTTGACCCGCCGGGAGCAGGAGGTCATGCGGCTTGTGGCCAAAGGACTCTCATCCAAGGAAATTGGTCCCAAGCTATTCATCAGCCCAAAAACCGTAGAAAACCACCGGACAAAGATAATGGAAAAATTAGAAATGGACAGCCTCGTTGATCTGGTAAAATACGCTGCCAAATTAGGAATAATTAATATTAATTAGAACGGAGTCAATCTGAGTGAGTGCAAATACGAACATCCAAACTATGAAGGCCTTTGTCATGTTTGGACTCGGTGGAACGGGATTTATGGAAAAACCGATCCCGGTGCCGGGACCCAATGACGCGATTATAAAAACGACAGTTGCATTGGTCTGCACTACAGATTGCCATTTAGTGGCCGGAACATTAGGAACACTGCCCAATATCACACTGGGCCACGAGGCCGTGGGAATCGTCCACGAAGTAGGCACAGCCGTCAGAACGCTGAAAAAGGGTCAGCGGGTGGCTGTCAATGCCACCACACCCTGTTTTCGTTGCCATGCTTGTCAAAGAGGGCACACATCGCAATGCAATGGATTGATGGGCGGCTGGAAAATGTCTCACTCAAAAGACGGAAGCTTTGCAGAATATTTTCATGTTAATGATGCGGATGCTAATTTAGCCCTTATTCCCGATTCGGTTTCAGATGAGGCTGCATGCTATACCACAGATATGATGTCAATCGGCTTTAAAGGTATTGAGGAGGCCAGAATTCCCATTGGCGGAAGCGTTGCTATCTTTGCTCAAGGTCCGGTGGGACTTATGGCCACTGCGGCTGCCCGTCTTTTAGGAGCAGCAACCATCATTGCCGTGGATAAGCGGCCTAATCGGCTGGAGCTCTCAAAATTTTTCGGTGCTGATATCACCCTCAATTTTACGGAAGTCGA
>JASJGP010000618.1:0-11369 GCA_033791485.1 Desulfobacterales bacterium
TGCAGGAAAAGCTATGTTAGCCTTTCCCATCCGATTTCAGGCATTTTACCGTAAAAATCGTCTCCCAGGTGCCCGCCGTCCGCTGCCATGGGAACTGTATCTTCTATAACCTGGTAAAGGCGATCGACCTCTTCTTTCAAAAAATCTTCTGTTTCGCTGCTTATCATAAGATTTTTCAAATCATGACGAAGATTGTTGGAATGAATCCTTAAAACCCAGCCTTCAGAGTAAGGATGCTGATTAGCCAGGGTTCCCTTTTCTCTCAGGGCGGGATTAATGGCTGTAACAACTCCGCTGACAGGAGAAAGTATTTTAGCTTCGTGCCGGCCACGATTTATTATGATATCCGGACGATTCTGTTCTACTTCCTTGCCCATAAGAGGGGCTTCAATCCGGTCAAGGGGGCCAAGCATACGCAGGGCAAAATCATCCATACCAATTCTGACTGTAGAACCTTCTTCCATCTTTACCCATGTATGCCCATGGTGGAGATAGAATCCTTGTGGCACCTTAAACCCTTCGACATCCATCACATCAATCGGCTTTACAACAGCATGCACATTGTACTGGTCGTCAAAATACTGGTCGAATTCGCAGTTACCGCATAAGTATTCATTGGTGCAGGCTTTGAAATTGATGCGCTCCTTCATATGGTGAAGGCAGGGCCGCTTCCATACCGGCAGTTCTTTTAATCTTTCTTTCCAGAAAACAATTTTTCCCTGTCTTCCTTTCGGCCTTTCACCGAGCTCTTGAAGCTTTTGGTTTTTAGCGGCTACCCGGCGTAGAGCCCTGTCAAAGCGGCATGTGGAGCAAAGAAAATCACTTTTGCAAAACTTGCGATGAATTACGCCGGCCTGCATCCAGATGCAGGGGCTTAATTCTTTTTGGAATTGATTATCTATGCGAGTTGCTTCCATTATTTTTACCTCTCCAACTTTACTGTCAGTGGTCAATAGATGGTGGCTCATTGTAAATTTTCTTGCCCATCTCGGATCAGTGTTATCCTCTTTGTTTATTAACAACAAGCCACGAACAACGGACAACAGGCATCTATCAGGTCTTAAGAAAGGCTTTTGTCAAATTATTCCAACCGAGGTCAGGAAGGTTTCCGTATATATCTTCCTGCAGCAGGCCACCGTCCGCCGCCAGGGGACCGGCCACATCCTCAATCATATTTTCAAGCGTAGCGACCTCGTTGTTTATCCAGCTTAAGCTGTCTGCATCCGTCATAAGCTCTTTTACAGTTTTTTTGATATTCGGGTTGCGCAGCATGAAGAGCCAGCCATCTCCATAAGGTTCGCGGTTGGCCAGTTCCGGGTTTTCTCTGACCTTTGAATTGACCTCTACTATCACTCCGCCTACGGGAGAAAGAACATCAGCTAGATTTTCTTTGCACTTCAGCCCCCAACCGACTTTGCCCTGATCAAATTCCTTTCCCATAAGAGGAAGGTCAAGACCATCCGCTTTTCCCAGAAGCTTAAGTGCGAAATCATCCAGACCGATTCGAATATAGCCACCGCTTTCAATTCGTGCCCAGGTATGACCATTATGGAAATAATAATCCATGGGAACGTCAAATCCTTTGACTTGCTGCATTTCAATTGGCATGCTTTTTGTCTTTGTGGTCCAGACGTCTTCAAAGAACTGGTCAAAATCGCACGTGGAACATTCAAAGTCATAAGCACAGGCTCGTTTGGCGATACGATTGGTCAGACTGTGCCTGCAAACCCTATCCAGTTCGGGTCTTCTCCTCATGGCATTCTGCCAGCTTATATTTTTGCCTTTTTCTACACTCTTTTTCATTCCCAGATCATATTTGCAGGTAGTACAATCATAGAAATTGTTACAGTTTTTAAAATCAACAACACCTGCCTGCATCCAAAGACATGGATTTGCTATTTTTGCCTTTTCATCCGGTTTTACCATCCATACCTGACCGCCTAAAACAGCCCCTATCTCGTTTTTTTCTCCGAGATCCTGAGTTTTACCTTTCCTGTAAGATGAACCGTATCCGTTACGAGTATTTCTTTCTTTTTTTGTTTTTTCTGCCATTGTCTTTCTCCTTTGTTGAGAGGTATTTGAATAATTTATTCTTTTTCGTGTTTTGTCTATTTTATAAAGCAAGGAGCGTGCCACTCAATTGAGATTATGAAAAAAAGGAGGTAACCATTTAATAAAATTGTATTTAGTAAAGTAAAGGTGTGGTTGGAAGGGTTTTCAATAATAAGGCGTGGATGTGGAAATATTCTACAGCTTGATAAGAGGCGAGGTTCTTATTTTTTTAATAATTTGGATTATTCATATTATTTTAAAGAAGTTAAGGTAAGTGTAGGGATTTTCGACAGCACGGTTGAATTTTTCAACATAGCTTACTCAACACCATAGGATTTTAGTTTTCTTCGAAGTGTGTTCAGCCCAATCCCTAAAAGTTTGGCTGTTCGGGACTTGTTTTGTCCTGTCTTATTATAGATATCTATAATATGGTTTTTTTCAATCAGTGCGAGGGGAGCAACTGAGGAGTTTTCAGATGGACCCACAGAGGATGATATTGCTTTGCTTTTTTTCAAATGATCAGGAAGAAAATTTGAAGAAATCGGTTTCCCCTGTGCCAGGTTTACTGCTGACTGGATAATCGATTTAAGCTCCCTGATGTTTCCGGGATAGTCATAATCCAGCAGCAGGCCAATAGCTTTTTCCTCGATATATTGGTTTTCAGAAGTGCCGCCGTACTCCTGGAAGAATTTTTTTACCAGCAGAGGAATATCCTCTTTCCTTTCCCTGAGAGGAGGCAGATGAAGCCATCCGCATCTGATTCGGTAATACAGATCCTTACGGAACATTCCCCTGAACATCAGCTTATCCAGATCTTCATTGGTTGCTGTGATAAAGCGGACATCCGCTGTCTGATGATTGCTTGAGCCCAGCTTCATATATTCTCCGTCCTGCAAAACACGCAACAGTTTTCCCTGAAGCTCAAGGGGCAGGTTGCCGATTTCATCCAAAAAAAGAGTTCCTTGGTTCGTGTGCTCCAGAAAACCTGCACGTCCGTTTTCCGCACCCGTAAAGGCTCCTTTTGTATGTCCGAAAAATTCAGCCTCGAACAGGCTGCCGGTCAAAGAAGCCATGTTGACCGGAGTAAATTTGAATTTAGACCTTGGGCTTGTGCAGTGAATTGCCTTGGCAAGGAGTTCCTTTCCGGTACCGCTTTCACCTGTGATTAAAATCGGAACATCGCTCCTTGCATGGAGTTCCGCTTCCTTTAATATCCTGAGCACTTTATGTGACTGGGTGATGATTGGCTTAAAAGTATCGGCGTATATCATTTTTGGAAGGGAAGCCTTTTTCTTAACGTCCAGAATATCAAGCAGGCGCTTTCTTTCCAGAGCACGGTGTATAGTCAGGATAAGATCTTCTCTTGCAATTGGCTTTAGCAGATAATCGTAAGCTCCCTTTTTCAGGCAGTCCACTGCTACCCTGGCATCGTTTACCGCAGTTACCATGACACACTCAGTGCCGGGTGAGGTGTTTTTAATCAGTTCCAGAAGTTGGATTCCATCCATGTCGGGCATGGTCATATCTATCAAAGCAACGTCAAAGACTTCTCCCCTTTCAAAAAGAGAGGCAGCCTTCAGCGAATCAACTTCGGTGCGAACATTTTTATAACCGGTTCTGATTAGCTTTTCTTTTAATATCTCAAGGAAATCCGGGTCATCATCAACTATAATTATGGTGTTATCCATTTAGGCCTCGTTGAGTAGTTGAGTGGTTGAATAATTACTATTACCCTAATTGAGCGTAACCGCTCAATGTCAATAGTCCGTTGTCAGTTGCAGCAGGGCGGAACTGTCAGCTATATGATAATCCAATATAGACTGTTCCATAATGGCGTAGTTTTTATAACATTGTTGAATTTAAATGGTTTTCTTATCATATATGCCAAATTGGCACAATAGCTATGTTAATTTATTTATAAATAAATATTTTCAAACCAAAACTTACCATGCATAATATATTAAAAATATTAAACTAATTAACTATTACCAAGTTTAATATCCAAACGGCATAGAAGTTGCTGTAAAGACAGGATTAAGAATACAAAGATAAAAAAGCCGGAGGTAAATTTATGCATTTAAAAAACAAATTTGACGCAGGAGAATTTGCCATTCTTGCGGAGATGGAGCCACCCAAGGGGGTAGATGTATCCGGGATGGTTGCCAATGCTCAGAGGGTTAAAGGTGAAGTGGATGCTTTTTTGGTACCGGAAATGAGTAACGCTGTTATGCGGATGAGTTCCATGGGCGGTGCCATGATTTTGCAGGCAAAAGGAATGGATACGGTAATACAGCTCAATTGCCGGGACAGAAACAGGATCGCACTTCAGGCGGATCTTCTTGCGGCCTTTGGCTGTGGCATTACCAATGTAATGGCAGTTAAAGGAGAAGATCCAGGCTTTGGAGATCACCACCAGGCAAGATCGGTTTACGACATTGATTTGCCGGAACTGCTGCAGGTAATTACAAGTCTTCAGCAGGGAAAGGATATGGCCGGAATCGATCTTTCAGGTTCTCCGCAATTTCTTGTCGGTTCCACGGTTGATGCAAGCGCAAAAGGGAAGTCCCCGGAGTTGGTGCTTGAGGAGATGAACAAAAAGGTCGAAGCAGGCGCCCAATTCTTCATAACCCCGCCTTTATTTGACCTTTCCGCGATACAGCCTTTCCTCAAACGGGTGGATCCTGCAAAAGCAAAAATTATTCCCACTGTTCTGTTACTTAAATCACTGGGTATGGCCCGTTATATGGTTCGTAACGTGGATAATGTTTTTATTCCAGATTCCCTGATAACCCGGATCCAAAAATCGCCTGACAAGGTGCGTGAGTGTACTCTTATTGCATCTGAAATGGTCGCAACCTTAAAAAAAGAAGGATTCAGCGGCGTTCTTCTATCCACAATCGGATGGGAAAACAAACTTCCCCAAATACTTGAAAGGATTTAAGGAATAAAAAAGATGAAGGATGAAAATAGTAAAAAAGAAATCTTGGGATCAGTTATGGTTGTTGGCGGCGGTATTGCCGGTATGCAGTCCGCTCTGGATCTTGCCAACTCAGGATACTATGTATACATGCTTGAAAAGTCTTCGGCTGTCGGCGGAATGATGTCCCAGCTTGACAAGACCTTTCCCACAAACGACTGTGCCATGTGAGTGATCTCACCTAAACTGGTCGAGGTCGGCCGGCATTTGAACATAGAGCTTTTGACAAATACGGAACTTGAAGAGCTTAGTGGAGAGGCGGGACATTTTACTGCAACCGTAAATCAAAAGGCGCGTTATGTGGACATTTCCAAGTGCACAAGCTGTGGTGAGTGTATAGATGTATGCCCCATAGAAGTTCCAAACGAATATGATAAGGGACTTTCAAAAAGAAAAGCAATTTATAAACAATACCCTCAGGCTATTCCAGGCGCCTTTGCCATAAGCAAGATAGGAACAGCCCCATGCAAGGCTACCTGTCCGGCTCATGTAAGCATACAGGGTTATATTGCCCTGATCAATGAGGGGAAATACCGCGAAGCTCTGGAGCTTTTTAAAGAGGATCACCCTTTTCCCGGCATATGCGGCCGGATATGTCATCATCCCTGCGAAGAGATCTGTACCCGCAACGACTTGGACCAACCCCTGGCCATTCGCGAACTGCACCGTTTCCTGGCTGATTGGGAATTGGGCCAGGACGCAACCTACATTCCGGAAACGGCTGAACCGCGCAAAGAAAAGGTGGCTATTGTTGGTTCGGGTCCGGCAGGACTGGCGGCAGCCTATTCCTTGGCAAGAAATGGCTATCAGGTGACGGTTTTCGAAAAATTACCGGTGGTGGGCGGTATGATGGCAGTGGGTATCCCGGAATATCGTTTGCCGAGGGATATTATAAAAGGCGAAATCAAAGTGATCCAAGAAATGGGTGTAACCATTAAAACCGGGATAACTTTCGGTAAGGATATCACCATAGAAAGCCTTAAAAAAGACGGTTTTTCGGCTCTGTTCATGGCCATAGGACTGCATGGCGGCCGCGGGCTCGGCGTGGAAAACGAAGATGTTGATGGTGTTCTTCAGGGGGTGGACTTTCTGCGCGATAGCGCCATGGGCAAAGATGTTCCCATTGGCGAAGATGTCATCGTCGTTGGTGGCGGCAACGTGGCCATCGATGTGGCGCTGACTGCAAAACGCAAAGGGGCCAAGAACGTCACACTGATCTGCCTGGAAAAACGTGAAGAGATGCCCGCCTGGGAGCATGAAATCGAGGAAGCACTGGAAGGCGATATTAAGATCATTAACAGTTTCGGACCCAAGGCGTTTTTCATTGACAAAAGCAACAAAGTCTCCGGTATTGAATTTAAGACCTGTACCGCCGTCTTTGACAACGATGGTCGCTTCAACCCATCCTATGATGAAAACGAATGCCAACCGCTGTTCGGCGACACGGTGATCATCTCCATCGGCCAGAGCACGGACCTGTCATTCATCAAGGAGCAGGGTATCGCTATTACACGGGTGGGCGGTCTGGAAGCCGATCCGGTAACTTTGCAGACACCCATTGACTGGGTGTTCGCCGGCGGTGATGCGTTTTACGGACCCAAGTCGGTGGTGGAGGCCGTTTCATGCGGCAAAGAAGCTGCCGAGAGCATTGACCGTTTCATCAACGGTCTGGATCTTAATGAAAACCGGGAAAAGACCTGGGAATTTGAAAAGCCAGATATCTCTCTTGAGCCCAACAAACCCAGAACTCAGGTTCGCTGTCTGGATCCGGCTGCCCGGGAGTGTAATTTCCTGGAGGTTTCTTACGGCTATGATGAAACAGAAGCGAAAAAAGAGGCCGAACGTTGCCTTAAATGCGGCATTTGCTCAGAGTGTTACCAGTGTGTGGGTGCATGTCTTGCCGGAGCAATTGATCACAGCATGGAAACAGCAAAAAGGGAGATCGAGATCGGTTCTGTGGTCCTTTGCCCGGGCAACGATGTCTTCGACCCAACCATGCTAAAGGAGTTCTATCATTATAAAAGAAATCCAAATGTAATGACCAGTTTAGAATTTGAACGGATTCTCAGCGCATCTGGTCCCACTATGGGCCACCTTGTAAAGCCGTCGGACGAGCAGGAACCTAAAAATATTGCATGGTTGCAGTGTATTGGGTCAAGGGATCTGAACCGGTGCGGTAACGGTTACTGTTCTTCTGTCTGCTGCACGTATGCCGTTAAAGAAGCGATGATCGCAAAGGAACATTCCGGAGGCGATCTGGATTGTGTGGTTTTTAACATGGATATCCGAACATTCGGCAAAGATTATGAGAAATATTACCTCAGGGCAAAGGATAAGGAAGGGGTTAGGTTTGTAAAAGCCAGGGTACACACCATAGATGAAGTCAAGGATACCGGTGAACTGCGCATAAAGTATGTGGATGAAGACGGCCAGGTTCAAAAAGAGGATTTTGACATGGTCGTCCTGTCGGTTGGACTTGAAATTTCGCAATCGACCGTGGATCTTGCTCGGCGGCTTGATGTTGATTTGAATCGATACAATTTCGCCGATACCCAACCCTTTACGCCTGTGGAAACTTCGCGTCAGGGGATCTATGCCTGTGGTACATTTCAGGGGCCGAAAGATATTCCAAGCTCGGTTATAGAGGCCAGCGCTGCGGCTTGTGCTGCCGGGAGAAGTCTTGTAGAAGCACGAAATACGTGCACCAAAAGTGTTGAGGTCCCGGAAGAAATCGACGTGGATGGGCAGGAGCTGCGGGTAGGTGTATTTGTCTGTAAATGCGGCATCAATATTGCCGGGGTTGTGGATACCGAGGCCGTAGAAGAGTACGCTGCTTCCCTTCCACATGTAACCTACACAAGCCAGAACCTTTTTACCTGTTCCCAGGATACCCAGGACCAGATGAAAGAGCAAATTTCAGAACATGATTTAAACCGGATCGTGGTGGCATCGTGTACGCCGAAAACACATGAAGGCATTTTTATGGATACGCTGGAGGCTTGCGGCCTTAACAAATATCTTTTTGAAATGGCCAATATCCGAAATCAGGATTCATGGGTGCATAAAGACGATCCGGCTGCCGCCACGGAAAAAGCAAAGGACCTTGTAAGAATGGCCGTGGCCAGGGCAGCAACCCTCTTTCCCCTCCATGAAAAGGTTATTCCTGTAAACAAACGGGCTCTGGTCATCGGCGGCGGTGTGGCCGGAATGAATACTGCACTGGGCCTTGCTGACCAGGGGTTTGAAACGGTTCTGGTGGAAAAAGAGGCGCAGTTGGGAGGCATAGCAAACCGTCTCACAAAGACTATAGACGGAGCGGATGTGAAAAAATACCTTGAAGAGCAGATCAAGAAGGTAACTTCCCATTCAAAAATCCAGGTTTTGACACAATCTCTTATTGTCGGTTTTACCGGATTCAAGGGAAATTTCACTACAGAAGTTCTGGTGGGACCCGGGATGTACGAAAGAAAGATCAACCACGGGGCTGTTGTCGTTGCAACAGGAGCTAATGAATACCAGCCCAGCGAATACCTATATGGGGAAGATTCACGTGTAATGACACAAATCGAGTTGTCTGGACATCTTGAAAAGAAGGGCTTGGACGATTTGAATCAGGTGGTGATGATCCAGTGTGTGGGCTCAAGAAACGATGAAAATCCCAATTGTTCCCGTGTCTGTTGCCAGAGCGCCATCAAAAACGCCCTTCACATAAAAGAACTAAATCCACAGGCGGACATATATATTCTTTACAGGGATATCCGTATGTACGGTCTTTTAGAGGACTATTACACAGAGGCCAGGAAACTTGGAATCATCTTTTCCCGATACACTCCAGAGAACCCTCCAAAGGTGGAGGCTTCGGACGACGGATTGCAGGTCACCTTCAAAGACCATATACTGGGTCAACCTCTCCAGGTCAGTGCAGACCTGCTGGCCTTAAGCGCAGGGGTGAGAGCCGAAGACACCGAAGAACTTGCATCCATATTGAAACTGGCCAGAAATACAGAGGGACACTTTATGGAAGCCCATGTAAAATTAAGGCCGGTGGATATGGCCACTGAAGGGATATTTGTTTGTGGTATGGCCCACAGTCCCATGCTTCTATCAGAGACAATAGCCCAGTCCCTGGCTGCGGCATCAAGAACCACTACGTTTTTGTCTCAGGATCAGCTTACCCTGTCTGCTATTACGGCCAGGGTCAATACAGATCTATGCGCTTCCTGTCTCATATGCGTCAGGTCATGCCCATATGGAGTTCCGGTGATCAATGAAGATGGTGTAAGTGAAATCGATGATGCTTTGTGCCACGGATGCGGAGTATGCGCGGGTGAATGCCCTGCCAAGGCCATTGAACTTAACTGGTACGAAGATGATCAGATACTGTGCAAAGTAGACGCTTTGCTTGAAGGAGTTATGTAGGAGGAATTTTATGGGAAAAGATTTTGAACCGATCATAATAGCATTTTGCTGTAATTTCTGAGGTTACACAGCAGCGGACCTGGCAGGTTCAATGCGATTGAGTTATCCGACAAACATCAGGATTGTACTTGTTCCTTGCACCGGGAAGGTGGATATTCTTCATATTCTGCGGGCATTCGAAAAAGGGGCAGATGGTGTGTATGTTGTCGGGTGCATGGAGGGGGATTGTCACTATAACAGCGGTAACTTCAGGGCCCGTAAGCGAGTCGAGCAGGCGCAAAAGCTTCTCGATACTATCGGTATCGAAGGGGAGCGGGCACAGATGTACAACCTGTCGTCAGGGGAAGGCCCCAAGTTTGCCGAATATGCTGTGGAGATGGACGAAAGAATTCGAAAATTGGGTCCAAATCCTATAAAGTCGGCAAAAAAGAAAGCTGCCTGAAATGGTTGGCGATTTTGGATTTTAAATTGAAATTTTTCAATAATTAATGAAAGAGAGGTATTATGATTGTCGCGGATAAAAAGCCGATTGAGGAGATCGTAGAAGCAATCAAAGATAAAGAAAAAATCCTCATTTTAGGTTGCAACGAGTGCGTTACGGTCTGCGAGGCAGGAGGAAAAAAGGAAGTGGGTGTTATGGCTTCAGCCCTTAGAATGTATTTTTTAAACCAGGGACGGGAGGTCAGTATAGACGAAAGGACTTTGGAACGACAATGCGATCACGAATACCTTGAAGAGGTTCGTGATGTGATTGACCAGTATGACTCTGTAGTCTCTCTTGCCTGCGGTGTTGGCGTCCAGTTCATGGCCGAAAAATATCATACCACCCCTGTCTTTCCAGGCGTGAATACATGCTTTATGGGTGTTACTGAAGAGCGAGGTGTATGGTCTGAAAGGTGCCAGGGTTGTGGAGAATGTATTCTGGCAAGTACTGCCGGAATTTGTCCGGTTTCCCGGTGTGCAAAGAGGATTCTTAACGGCCCGTGCGGCGGGTCAACAAATGGGAAATGTGAAATTAATAAAGAGTTGGACTGTGCCTGGCAATTAATCATCGATCGGCTCAAGGCACTGGGAAAACTTGATGACTATGAAAAAATTACCCCTTTAAAAGACTGGTCAACTGAAAGGGCCGGAGGGCCCAGAAAAGTTGTCAGGGAGGATGTGCAGCAATGAAAGCAAAGACACCGAGTAAACTTGAAAAGATTCTTGCAGCCGGTCATCTTGCCGTTACCTCCGAGTGCGGCCCCCCGCGCGGAAGCGATCCGGAGGTAATTATCAAAAAGGCCGAAATGATCAAGGATCATGTGGATGCAATCAATATTACCGACAACCAGACATCAGTAACGCGCATGTGCAGTCTGGCCGCCTGTATTCGCCTTAAGCTCATGGGCCTGGAGCCGGTACTTCAGATGGTAACCCGCGACCGGAACCGCATCGCCCTGCAGAGCGACATTCTCGGAGCGGCTTCTTTTGACATTAATAATATTCTCTGCCTTTCAGGTGATCATCAGAGCTTCGGGGACTGCGCTCAAGGACAGAATGTTCATGATATTGACTCTATACAATTGGTTCAAACAGTAAGGCACATGCGGGATGAAGGAAAGTTTTTGGGAGGTGATGATATCAATCGCCCTCCGAAGATGTTTGTGGGGGCGGCTGCAAATCCCTTTGCCGACCCGTTTGAGATCCGCGTTCCCAGGCTTGCAAAAAAGGTTGCGGCAGGAGTCGAATTCATCCAGACTCAGTGCATATACAACCTCGACAAGTTTGAGCAATGGATGAAAATGGTCTGTGACCGGGGACTACATGAAAAGGTTAATATACTGGCAGGCATGACCCCGATGAAGACTGCGGGTATGGCCAAGTATATGAAAAATCGTGTTCCCGGCATGGACGTGCCTGACGAAGTGGTTAAACGTCT
>JASJGP010000619.1:0-6241 GCA_033791485.1 Desulfobacterales bacterium
GCAGGGTGAAAGCGGGGAACTCCTGGTTACGTCTCCCTATACAATAAAAGAATACTATAATAAGCCTGAAGAAACAAAACGTACTTTTGTAGAACTAAACGGCAAAATATATTGCCGCATGGGCGATTTCCTCAGTTTCAATTCTGATGGCGAACTGGTCTACATGGAGCGCTCAGCCGACATCATAAAGCATAAGGCCTACAGGGTTTCAGCCTCAGAGGTGGAAACGACCCTTCAGGACCATTCCACTGTTATCGGCGCATGCGTAGTCGGGATTCCCGATCCTAAAGTTGGAGAACGGATTAAGGCGATAGTGGTCTTGAAAGAAGATGCCAGGGGAGTTGGCGGCGCTGAACTAATCAAGTGGTGCAGTGATCGACTGGCTTCTTATAAGGTCCCCGCTTATATCGAATTCAGAGACATGCTGCCTAAGTCCAAGGTGGGCAAACTGCTGAGGCGTGAAGTTCGGGATGAAGAACGCCGACGAATGGAAAAAGAAAAGGAGTAGAAATTAACTACAGATCACAGAGTTCACAGGAGAACCTCCGATGGGAGAAAGTATTTTAATTAATAAGCGCATCCTGGCGGTGGACGACGAACCTGACATCCTTGAAACCCTTGAGGATCTTCTCGAAGGCTATAACGGGCTGGTTCTCGATAAAGCACAGGATTACGAAACGGGCTATCATTTGATTCGTTCTTGGACTTATGATGCTGTCATCCTTGATATAATGGGCGTACGTGGGTTTGATTTACTAAACGCCGCTGTTCATCTTGGTTTTCCCTCGGTAATGCTGACCGCTCATGCTCTTTCATCAGAAAGCTTAAAAAAATCGATTGAAATGGGCGCAAGGGCTTATATCCCAAAGGAAAAGATGATGGACATCGCCCAATTTTTAGAGGATGTCCTGACCCTTGAACATCGATCAAGTTTACGGCGAATGTTCCAGCGCCTGGGCGGCTTTTTCACCGAAAAATTCGGGTCACAATGGCAAAAGGGTGAAAAAGAATTCTGGGAGCAGGTAGAATCAGGAAACTATGAACCCGAACCGGTTATCCTCCGCAAGTAATTCCGATTATTTACTCCTACCCTAAAATAAGGTGAATTCAACGTCAAAGTGCAACACATAAGGTTGATTTTATTAGCCGAATATTATATCTTGTTGTCCTCATTTAAGTGCACCAAAGCTATACCGAAATTTATTTTTCCATTTCCATGTAAATGATTGCACAGGAAACCTTGAAGTGCACGACACTTTAAATAGTTTTCCTTTTGTAAACTGGAGATTTTCTGATGGCTCAAAAATCCACCTATGAAGAATTAAAGCAAAGAGTACTGGGCTTAGAGAAAAAATTATCCGATCTAAAGCTGATGGAGGAGGCGTTGCGTGAGAGCGAGGAAAAACATCGAAGCATTCTCGAAAATATTGAAGAGGGTTACTTTGAAGTTGACATTGCCGGAAACTTTACCTTCTTCAACGACTCAACAGCAAAAATCATTGGATATTCCCGGGATGAATTAATGGGTACGAACAATCGACAATACACAGACGAAGAGAATGCTAAAAAACTATATCAAACCTTCAATAAAGTATATGTCACCGGAAAGACTCACAAAGGTTTTGACTGGAAATTTATAAGAAAAGATGGAAGCAAGGGATATATTGAAGCCTCAGTATCTTTAAGAAAGGACTCTGAAGGTCAGCCAATCGGATTTCGAGGTATTGTTCGGGATATAAGTGAGCGCAAACAGGCGGAAAAGAGGGTTCTGCAATCAGAAAAGCGTTTTCGTGACCTGTTCAATTCTATTAGTGACCTCATATATACTCATGACCTTAAAGGGCGATTTATTACATTAAACCCGGCTATGGAAAAGTTGTTTGGATATGAGTATGATGAACTTATCGGGCATAAGGCGTCGGATATAATGAAATCCGAATTTGTGCATGCTTTTGAAAGCGAATATCTGGAATCTCTCAAGACACAGGGGTACCTCGAAGGGATCACAGTATATTTTAAAAAAAATGGCGAAAAGAGCTATATTGAATACCACAGCACGGTGGTTCATCCTGATAACGGAGAGCCTTTTGTCAGCGGCACGGGAAGGGATGTCACCGAAAGAATTTTATCGGAAAGAAAAGTAGCGAAACTTCAGGAACAATTGAACCAGGCCCTGAAAATGGAAGCTATCGGCACCCTGGCAGGGGGAATCGCCCACGATTTTAACAATATCCTTTTTCCAATGTTCGGTTATTTAGAGATGATGCTGGAGGATGTTCCTAAAGAGAGCCCATTGCGTGGCTACCTTGTAGAGGTTTTTAGCGGGGCCAAAAGGGCACGGGATTTGATAAAACAGATACTTACATTCAGTCGTCAATCGGATCATGAGCGTAAACCGTTAGAAACTCAACGCGTAATAAAAGAAGCCCTGAAACTGATCAAATCTTCCCTGCCCGCCACCATTGAGATCAGTAAGGATATACAAAAGGACTGTGGATTGGTGCTTGCAGAACCCACCCAGATTCACCAGATCGTGATGAACCTGTGTACCAATGCCTATCATGCCATGGAGGAAACAGGCGGGAAGCTGGCAATAACCTTAAAGGAAGTCGAGTTAGTGGCCGAAGACTTAAAAGACCCGGCTATGATTCCGGGTCCGCATGTTTGCCTGACGGTGGCCGACACCGGCCCCGGCATGGAGCAGAGCATAATAGACCGAATATTTGATCCCTATTTTACAACTAAAGAAGAAGGTAAAGGTTCGGGCCTTGGTCTTGCGGTTATACATGGCATTGTTAAAAACCATGGCGGGTATATCAGCGTTTACAGCGAACCGGGCAGGGGAGCCGAATTTAAGGTTTATCTGCCGGTGATAAAAAAGCAGAAGGAAACAGCGAAAGTTGAAACTGATACGCCCATTCAAAAAGGGACCGAACGCATCCTTCTTGTAGATGACCAGGACCTTATTGTGGATATGGAAAGGCAAATGCTTGAGCGATTGGGTTATCATATAACAGCCCGAACTAGCAGCATAGAGGCTTTGGAGGCTTTTCGGGCTAATCCTGACAAATTTGATCTTGTCATCACCGACATGACCATGCCGAACATGACTGGAGATAAACTGGCCGGTGAGATGATTAAAATTCGGACTGATATACCTATTATTCTCTGTACCGGATTCAGTGAAATGATGTCTCAGGAAGGGGCTGAATCCTTGGGACTAAAGGGCTTTCTGATGAAGCCGGTAGTGTTGAAAGAGCTTTCGAGCGTAATACGTAAGGTGTTGGATGGTTAATAAAGCTCTGCTCAACGATAATTTTCTGATACGCAGCATCAGCTATCTATAAAAAACAATACCAAGGATCTGTTCGTGTAGGCTGGCCACATTGGCAACACTATTTATCTCCCTTTCCCCGGAAACAGAATCAGGCAAATTGACCATTTCCAGGGGTTCTTTATTCTCACGAAAATTGCAGATATTTCTTAAAACCATTGCCTTCATTGTATTATTGCTTCCCTAAATACCCAGCTTCTTCTTGAAATTTCTTGATTTACCCCTGCTTACGGGAATCTCTGTCGATTCTTCGTTCGACATATTCACAAGGTAGCGTCCGTTGAACCATGGAATGACTTCCTTGATATAGGAAAGGTTGACCAGATGAGCCCTGTGGGTTCTGAAAAAATGATACGGCAATAAAATAGTTTCAAGTTCGTTTAGAGAAGAAACGCTGTGACAGACAAATTGATTATTTTGTGTATTTATAAATATCTTTTTTTCTTCTGATTTGCAAAAGAAGATGTTGTCAGGATCGAGAAGAAGAATACGGCCTTTATTTTCAACAGATATTCTAACAACGCTTTTCTCAGTTTCACCGATGCTTTCTATCAAACGATCAAGTTCTCTTATAGTTACAGTTTTGCCCTTTGAAGAGATCGACTTTTTTGCACGCTCTATGCTTTTTCTTATACGATTTTCGGAAAAAGGTTTTAAAACATAATCTATCGCATTTGCATCAAAAGCCTTGACAGCATACTGGTCAAAAGCTGTAGCAAAAATAATCAGGGGAGGCCTGTCAAATGATGAAACCATTCGGGCCACATGAAAGCCGCTTTTAACCGGCATATGGATATCGAGAAAGACCAGATCCGGTTTTTTCGTCCTTATTTCCTTTATGGCCTTTGAAGCTGAATTCGACGAAGCAACTACTTCAACATCCTCAATTTTGGAAAGTATATAGGCCAGTTCATCAACGGCCGGTGGCTCATCATCTACAATAATACAGCGAATCTTCATGATTGCTCCATTTGAAGTTGCCAATTGCAAAGTCTGATGACAAGGTCAATATTGATTTCAAAGGCAAAAAAAGAAAATTGTTGGGATGAGACATAGCAATGAATTATGCCTGCGGCGGATTAGGACGCCATCAATATTCGTTCCAGCTGTTTTTCAACCATGCTGTCGTTATTTTTTAAATATTGCCTTAGTACATCATAACCGATTAAAGGTGTTTCAGAAAAGGGAAAATTGATCACCGGGATTTCGGCGAATGCCTTGTTTAATTCATCTCCTGTTGAACCCATCTGCTTTTTATTATAAACAATTTGATTAACATGAATGCTAATATCTTTTAAACCTTCGAAAATACGCATCGATTCAGCAAAAGACAGTTGATCGGGGTTTAAAACCAGTTGTACTTTGGTTTTGTCGCTATGCTCAAAAATGTTTTTTATAGTCTGAAACTCATTTTTCATTTCATTGATTTTATTTAAGACTTTATCTCGCTCAAATTCCTTTTTAATCAGCTTTATTTTAGTAATAATCTCTCTTTTTTTAATAATTTCCTGTCGCAAAGCCAAAAGGTGATCTATCCAGATTAAAGAAAGCACAGGAAGGTTAAAAAATTTTAAAGAAAGCGCTGTAGGAGCCATGTCAAAAATCAGATAATCATTATCAGAAAAATTCTTCTGTATATGATTAAAGGCCAAAATAAGTGCATATTCTTCCAGACCAGGGGAGTGCTTGATCACCTTAAAATAATTTTCCAGGTTAAATGCGGTTAAATAGGAATATGTCCGGTTGATTTGCTGCTGTATTTGCTTAAGATATGCTTTAATCCATTTTTCCTGTTCAACTTCGATTACCGAAAAAGAATGCGTCACTTTCATGGGTTTATCAGAAAAACTTTTTCTAAAAATATCAGATTGATTATGGGCGGGGTCTAAAGAAACCATCAGCACTTTAAATCCTTTTTCAGCCAGGTAAACTGAATAGAGGGCTGATGATGTTGATTTTCCCACACCGCCTTTGCCCATGAAGAATAAATTTTGTGGTTTGCTCATCGTTTAACCTATATCGAATGTAGAGAAAAGTTGTGCCAGCGGTTCATTAGCAGTATCGACTTTTTCCATCATTAATAGCAGTTCTTTTTCCATCATAGGCATCAAATCGAGCGATATCTGCATCGGTGGCGATGGCATACCGATAAAGGAACCCAGCACCAGAACCCCGAAAATATGGCTAAGTTCTTGATGCTCGATCTCGATGATTTCTACTGCCTTCTCCCGGGCGACTTCATCCGCAATTTTCCATGCAGAGAAGATCTTGTTTTTGATAGTTTTCAGTATGTTGTACATGATAGCATTTTGACTTTTTGCGAGTCCGCCACCTTTATTTTACTCTAAAAATTCGTTTTTCAAATGCGATCCGTTTTTGTGACGGATAAAAATAATAAACGGCGTAAAGGGTTACTAAAAATGTAGCTGTAAAATAAAATTTCTTAAATTCAAAAGCATAAGCAAACAAGCCTAGATAAGGGGTTACCAGGGCCATTCGGATCAGATTTTGTTCAAATTTGATTAATTTTGATTCAGAAGTATTTTTTTTATTACTCATTTTTTGCGCAAATAGCGATCGAAAGAAAATAGGGGCTGCGATGCCAAAAATAACTGATAGAACAAAAACAAGGGGTGCAAGAATTGATATAAATGGAGGCTGGCCCAAATGAAAGAAATGAAACTTTTTAGAAAGGTAAATGCAAATAAATCCGACCATTGCGGGTATCAAGAGGAAGAAATAAGTTTTTTTTAATTTATCAATCATATGTGGGCATATCCGGGCATATAAGGAAAATTTTAAGAAAGCATAAAAAACAAGCGGAAGTACCGCAGGTATGCGATACTTCCGTCTGCTTGTTGTTTGCTAAGTTTCTTGTGGTGTTGCGCCTTCGGCTGACTCACCGCT
>JASJGP010000620.1:0-2751 GCA_033791485.1 Desulfobacterales bacterium
TGCCAAGCTCTCGGACATTGCCCGGCCAGGGATGCCTGGTGAGTGAACCCATCGCCTCTTTAGTTATTCCCGGATTATCCATTGACAGTTCGTGCGCATAGCGGGAACTGAAATATTCGGTCAAAAGTGGTATATCACTGATACGTTCACGCAGGGGGGGAAGTGAAATGGTGACTACTTTAAGGCGGTAATAAAGGTCATCTCTAAATCTGCCTTCATTTAAAGCTGTTTCAAGATCGCGGTTGGTGGCGGCAATAATTCTCACATCCACCGGAATGGTGGAGCGTCCGCCCAGGCGTTCGATGCTTCTTTCCTGCAACAATCTCAGGATCTTGGCCTGTATGGAAAAAGGCATATCACCGATTTCATCCAAAAACACAGTCCCTTTGTGAGCCTGCTCGATCTTTCCCACACGACGATGGGCGGCACCGGTAAAGGCCCCTTTTTCATAACCGAACAGTTCACTTTCAAGAAGATTTTCCGGAATTGCCACACAGTTGATCACCATAAATGGCTTATCCGCTCGAGAGCTGTGCTGATAGATAGCCCTGGCCACTAACTCTTTCCCGGTACCCGACTCCCCCCTG
Organism: Desulfobacterales bacterium; assembly: GCA_033791485.1. Classification (GTDB taxonomy): domain Bacteria; phylum Desulfobacterota; class Desulfobacteria; order Desulfobacterales; family JAUWMJ01; genus JAUWMJ01. Next base: position 588 of record JASJGP010000620.1, read on the forward strand.
ATCAGTACGGTGGCATCAGATGATGAAACTCTGCCGATAGCCTTATAAACATCCTGCATCGGCCTGCTGCGGCCGATAATAGCCTCTTTAGAAGCCTTTTCCGGTATAACGTCTATCTCCACCGGAGTACGCATAAAACGCCCGGCCTCCAGCGCCTGTTCGATAACGGTCAGCATATCCGGAATATCGAACGGTTTGAGCATATAGTCGAATGCTCCCATTTTAGTGGCTTCAATAGCGGTTTCGGTTGTACCGTAGGCAGTCATAATAATCACCGGAAGTTTGCCTTCTATTTCACGAACAGCCTGAAAGGTTTCTATACCGCTCATTCCCGGCAAACGTATATCTAAAACAACAAGGTCGGGAACTTTAATTCGTATGATTTCAAGACCTGCCTCACCTGAAGCAGCGCCTTGAACATGATAACCCTCCTGGGATAAAACCTTTTGAAAGCTTTTCCTAAGCTGATCATCGTCGTCAATTATCAGGATATTACTCAAGGTTTAACTCCTTTGCCGGAAGTGTAATAACAAATGTTGTTCCTTCACCTTCTTTTGAGGTAACATCTATCCAGCCCTTGTGCTCTTCCATAATTCGGGTGGCAATGCTAAGCCCCAGACCGGTTCCCTCTTCCTTGGTGGTAAAAAAAGGCTGAAATATCTTCTCTTTTATCGATTCGGCAATCCCCGGACCATTATCGCTAAGCCGGATAACAGCTACCCTGCCCTGTGGTTTTACAAAAGTTTCTTCTTCATGAATGACCATCTTGCCACCTCTTTCCATGGCTTCACAGGCATTCATTATAATATTAACCAGAACTTCCTTTAACTGCTCCGGGTCCGCTTGAATTTCGGGAAGCGATTGCCTGCGTATGATTTTTATGGTGACATCATATGATTTCAAACGATGTTCCAGCAGTTGTATAACAAGATCAACCACCACTGACGGACTTATTTGCTGCATTTTCAGCTTTGGGGGCCTGGAAAACTCAAGAAAATTCTGCACAATATTATCAATATGGTGGATTTCTTGGGAAATGACTTCAAAATCCTCTTTCTGAGTATCAGAGAGTTCAAGGGACCGGTCCAGAGAGAAAAGACGCATTTTTACTGAAGTAAAAGGGTTACGTATGCTGTGGGCCATTCCTGCCGCCAGCTTTCCGACAAGGGCCATCTTTTCAGCCTGCAACAGGTGTTCACGGCTTTTTTCCAGCTCTCCGTGGACCTGGTCTACATCTTCAATCAGATTTCCCACACTGCGGCTGAGCGCTTTAATTTCATTTTCTGCAGGCTGTTTGATGCCTTCCCTGTCAGCCGCAAGTGTTAACCGTTGAACAGGACCCAGAATATGGTTAATCATCACAAAGGCCAGAAAGACTCCCAGAAAAAAAGCAGCTGTAACTAAAGCCACAGCGATAAATCTTAATCTTTTAGCCTGAAGACTGCTCTCCTTTCGGGCCTGGCTGATCCTCTCTGTATGGATATTTTTGTATTGTTCGCAAAGGGAAAGAATTCCAAAATACAGGTCCCGCACTTCCCGGTGGAGTTCGGCACCGCTTTTACGTTCCCCGGCTTTATAGTATGCAATGACCCGATCTTTGTTTTTAATATAAAGCGTGTATTCCGATTCTATCCGGTTAACCGTCTTTTTCTCAACTTTACCTTCGGCCAGTTTTTTAGCCTCATTAAGCCGCTCATTAAAAATCTGCCTGTATTTTCCCAGTTGTTTTAGCCATTGCTGATCACCATCTATAAAATAATAGGAAACAAACCCTTTTTGATTGATAAGGGAGCTTGCCAGAGCCTCAGCTGTCTGGAAGGCTTTCAAATCCTTTTCAATAATAGATGCAAGCTGCCCTTCCATCCGGTAGGTGTACCATACCATGACAATACCTCCTATCATGGTAATAATAACCAAAGCGGCTAAAATTAAAAAAATACGGCTGCGCAGGCTGATTCGATTCCACATTTTATGGATTCCTTTGCATAAAAAAAATAAGGTTCTTCTCCAATTTAGTTGGAAAATAGGATTCCAGGATTCAAGGATCCGAGGGGTCAAGGGTTCAAGTGAATGCAAAGGGCTTGATACAGATGGCATAAACACTTACGTTTTCTCTGCCCTTCCTTCTTAAGATTTTCAAAGTATGTCTATATAAAAAAACGAG
>JASJGP010000621.1:0-4907 GCA_033791485.1 Desulfobacterales bacterium
AATAAGTTCACAGTTTTAGCGCGAACTCTAAGCCGTCATGCTTGACATAAGTACATCTGTACTATATTTCATACGTCTATGACAGACAATTACAAAAAACTTATTCATAACAATCTCGACAGGCTTTATAAAAAGCTACCCAAAGACCTGGGTTTGATATTGCCCGCAAACCGGAAGGGAGATTCCTTTATTTTTGAAGCTTTTGGCGAAGAGTGCCGGATTCGACCGGAGGGTATCAACCTTGGCGGCAGGAAAGAAACAGGTGTGCCGGGAGTATTGATTTCCCTTTATGTTCTCAATGTCGGTCCAGAGCCGTCTGTATTGCAGCCGCTTAGGGCATTTAAAGATTTTCCCGGAAGTATGCCTTATATCGGGGCGTTTGCTTCATATACTGAAAAAATTCTTGTTCCTTATGTGGAAAAGATTGAAGAGGAACAAAGCAGTATTATGGAATATATGCAGGGCAAAGATGCTTATGAAGTAGCAGGAGGCGATTTTTCATTTTTTCTTTGCCCTTTACCAAAAATAACTCTTTGTTATATATTCTATCGTACTGACGAAGATTTTTCCGCTTCGGCTACCTGTCTTTTTTCAAATAACGCTTACAACTTTTTACCATTGGACGCACTGGCAGATGTGGGAGAATATACATCAAGAAAAATCATACAAATTTTGGCTTGAATTAATACGATTTTTTAAATTAGGAAAATTCGCAGGTAAAGATGATTGCCTTTACAAAAATTACGAATATAAGTGCAATATTTATTCTGATAATAGCGTTGGTATTGCCGGTAAAAGCATATGGGGAAACCGAGCAGGTTGAAAATGATAAAGCCCGACAAAAAATGCTAAGAAGAACTGCCAATATCAGCCTCTGGCGACTTAAAGTTGTTATTCAAAGAGACGGATTCTACAGTGCGCGCAGTGCCCTTAATATATGGCGCAGTAATGCAAAAGACGCAGGAACGTTCGATCAGAACCAGTTTGATGAATTTAAAAAACAGATATATGAAAAATCTGCCAGCAGCAATATGAAATGTATTGAAAATTGCATGGTGGACGAAAACTACACTGATGCCAAAATATGCCTCTATTGGTGGAAAACTCATTCCCAGGTGCTTGACACGTTCGATCCTGTTAAGCATGATGAATTGAAAAAAATGATCGAAGAGGGCAAAGAGAAAAAGAAACAACTAATTGAAACCAATCACGAAAGCACGCAATAGGATGACGTCGTAAAAAATCTCATTTACTGCGTTGTAGCGGTTTTTTATCCCGCTGATTTTTAGCGGGGGTATATGAAACTTTCTACTTAGCACCCCAAGGGCATTTCCTGCGGGCACCATCGGGGATACTTTTTACGAGTTTATCAAATAGAGAAAGCACGAAAGATATGATTTTCGTGCTTTTGTACTTTCGCGCTTTCGTGATAAAAAGTTTTGTAAGCGTTCACGGAACGTTGAAATCAGAAATTAGAGGTTCGGCCTTCAACTCGTAAACTCGTTTCATCTCTTGCAAATTTTTACTTTATAATTTCAAGTTTCAAGCCGTTAACGGCTACTACACATTGATTTTTTCACTCTTCAACGCAAAGGCAATAAAAATGCCGCAGATAAATGCTGCGGCCAGATTTACAGTCAAAGTGATACCCAGCATGACAAGTGCTACAAAGAGGTCTTTTCTTTCCGTCAAATCCCTTATCATAAGGGCCAGTTGAGCGCCTGCAAAAACCAGAAGAACACCCAGTATGGACATTGGAAGAAGGTTGAGTATAACGATGGCGTTCTGGCCGAATAAAATCCCCAGCAGGACAAAAATGCTTCCGATCATTACATTGGCGCCGGCTGTACGGGCGCCAAATCTATAGTTAGCTGCAAGGCCGCCTGCACCGTGACACATGGGAATCCCACCCCAGATAAAACTTACGATGTCGGCAATACCTTGACTGTTAGCTATTGAGCGGTAGGTAGCTCTGTGAGCTCGCTTGCCGAAATACTCATGCATAAGATCCGTATTGGACAAAATAGCGTTTCCAATGGTCATGGGGAGCTGCGGCAAAACAAGAGCCGGAATAACCCACATCAGATCACTCCAGGCCGGCATGCCGTAAGGGAATGGCATGGGCACGTTAAAACCTATTCTTAGCTTACTGAACTCAACTGGTTTGCCGATAAACAGGCCTATCAGGATACCTGCGGATATCACTATAACTGCTGCCGGAATCTTTTTGTTTTCAAGAAGCAGAAAGGTAAGCGCCATACCGATAATACCCAGAATAATCCCAATGTTAACCGGTCCTAAATACTGGATGGCAAGGTTTGGATCAGGCTTTATCATAAAGGCCAGGCCTTTTGTCATCAATATTATTCCGACACCAAGTTGCACACCTCGAATTGTGCTTTTAGGAGTGTATTTGCCTATTATATGAATCAAGCCTGTTGTACCCATGAAAAGAACACAGATCCCCATCCACAGACTCGCAGATATTATTTGAGTGGGAGTAAGACCTACTGCAATGGCGTAGGCCCCTATCACCTTCATGGGCTGTACAGGAACAGGCACTTTGAAGTAGATGCCTGCGATTACATAAAACAGGCCAACGGTTACCATAACATTAGTTACGTTTAGGCCGTTTAAAACAATCATGGCAATGGCAATAGGGAGTAAAGTTCCAAGATCCCCGAGTGATCCGGAAAATTCAAGGCGGTTAAATATAAAGGTTGGAAAGGCAGACTTTGAGTCTTTGTTTACATTTTTTATATCAGACATATCATATCTCCTGAATTGATTAGGTTTCAGGGTTGGGTTTTATATTTTAGGCTCAGGCAATTATCGGCTTTATTTAAAGCTTAAAATGTTTCGTAAAAAATGTCTTACTGGTTTTTTAGAAATTATCAAAAATACTTGACACGTTAGAAAGAAATTCATATATTACCAAAAAAGAATATAGTTACCTTTGAAAATTAACATTTTGCAAATATCTCATATAAAGGGTTACCAATGAAATCATTTATCAAGGTCATGAAGGCGCTTTCCGACCAGAATCGAGTCAAAATCATAAAGATGCTGCAGCACAAAACCATGTGTGTCTGTGAGTTGCGGGCTGCTCTGGAAATATCCCAGCCTAACGCCTCCAAACATCTGAAAATTTTGGAAGAAGCAGGTCTGGTCGATTATCGCAAAGACGGCTTGTGGGTCAACTACCACCTGACTGATGGAGCAAACAGTCCCTATGTAGCAAATATTTTGGGAAATCTCAAGTACTGGCTGGAAGATGATCCGGAAATTTCCAAATTAGTAGGAAAAATACCTTTTTTAAACAGGGAAGAGCTGTGCCGGCAGTAATATTCATTCATTCATTATATAACCGTATAGATATATATAAATATAAAAATACGAAGCACGAAATGCATCCGTTTTCTAATATTGGGCGAAACAAGATCCGGTAAATCCGATCATTTGCAATCACAACCGGCAAATTAGAAAGTGAAGTGAGGAGAAAAATGAAAGAACGTACAAAATTACTATGGATTATTTTGATTTTTCTGGCCAGTTATTACATACCATGGAGCCATCCCGTTGTTCGGCAATCCGGTTTTGAAGCATTTATGATGCTTCAAGAATATGCACGTAAGCATGTTTTAACCTGCCTGATACCGGCTTTTTTTATTGCCGGAGCCATATCGGTATTTGTTTCCCAGGCTTCGGTTCTTAAATATTTTGGTTCCCAGGCAAAAAAAATCTTGTCTTATTCTGTTGCTTCTGTTTCGGGAACAGTTCTGGCGGTTTGTTCGTGTACGGTTTTGCCGCTGTTTGCAGGTATATACTCACGGGGTGCTGGAATCGGCCCTGCCACAGCCTTTCTTTATTCCGGTCCGGCCATTAATGTATTGGCAATTACCCTTACGGCAAAAATACTGGGCTGGCAACTCGGTCTGGCACGGGCAGTCGGCGCAGTGTTTTTTGCAGTCATCACCGGCTTGCTCATGGCTTTGATATTTCGTAAAGACGATGCAGCGCGAACCCAGGGGCAGATTTATTTGCCGGACGAGGAGGATAAGGGACGAACTCTGTTGCAGGATGCATTATTTATCCTCACCATGGTGCTGATCCTTATTTTTGCGGCTTTTGCGCGGCCTGCTGAAGGCTTAACAGGTTTGTGGCCTGCAATCTTTGCGGCCAAATGGTATATAACCATAGCTTTGCTCATTCTACTGGGGTTTATACTAAAGTCATGGTTTAGCAGGGATGAGTGCAAAACCTGGGTGGAATCGACCTGGGGTTTTATGAAACAGATTTTTCCTCTGCTCGGTGGCGGAGTTCTTGTAGCCGGTTTTATGTTGGGCCGCCCCGGACATGCTGCACTGATTCCCGAACACTTTATTCAAACACTTTTAGGAGGAAATTCCCTTTGGGCTAATTTATTTGCTTCGGTTGCCGGGGCTTTGATGTATTTTGCCACCCTTACCGAGGTCCCCATCCTCCAGGGACTTCTCGGTGCAGGGATGGGCAAGGGACCTGCCCTGGCACTCCTGCTGGCTGGCCCGGCGCTGTCGCTTCCTAACATGCTGGTGATCGGCAGTGTCATGGGAATAAAAAAGACGGCGGTTTTTTGCTCAATTATCATAATCCTATCCACTATCGCAGGTATGTTATATGGCGTGATTGCAGGTTAAGCTATGCCACAAAAAGATGTCAGAAAAATAAAGGTCGGTAAAAACGTAATTGGCATTATTGGTCTGAAGAATACCTTAGAGGTCGTAGCAAAAAAAATGCCGGAAAGCCTGAAGTCGAAATTCAGGCTGAGCTTCTCAAACGACTTTCCAAGGAAAATTACATCCCTGATAATATCCGGCAGGAGTATGGTAAGGCCTTTTTAGGGGAATTTAATAAATTTCTCGGCAAGC
>JASJGP010000622.1:0-2843 GCA_033791485.1 Desulfobacterales bacterium
CAAAAGGCCAACCCTTGCTAATGCCGGCAGGGCCAGCAGCACACCGGCATGACCAACCCCTTCACTGGCACTAAAATGAGGCGTTGCCTCAAATAGTTTGCCGATACTTGCCAGAACACGTTCAGTTTCGCGCTTGGCACCGATGCCGATGCCACAGTTACTATCTTCTGTTGAGCGCTCCGAAGCACTTTTAAGTTTCTGATAGGTTTCCGCCTTTTCATCCGGTTGCTCTTTCCTAACTATCGTGCCTTTCTTTATAGCATAGCGGATGCTGCCTTCTGTGATACCGACTTGCTTTGCCGCTGCTTTTAGCGAATAGCCCTTGTTAAGAAGTGTTTGTACTTGGCCTTTAACCTTTCCGTTAAGTTTATAGGCGTTGCGATTACTTTTCTTATCGATGATCAGGGCAGCAGGACCGCCTTGCTGATACATCTTAATGTTTCGATAAACAGTAGTTCTGTTGACATTTAATGCTTTGGCAAGTTCAGCTGGAGTCGTTGCTGTCTGTGTGACGATAATCCCTTGAGCCAGCCGAACTGCATACATATCACTTTCCCGGCAAGAGTATATTGGACCCGATGCTGTATAAAATTCAATTTTTTCATCATGATGATAAATTGCTACATGGTGGTTTATGGGTTCGGCTCCCTTTGGCAGGAATGGAATATAGCTTTGAAGCACAGCAAATACCTCCTTATTTGTTGCATTCCAATTTACGCTATATTTTCACCCCTGTCAAGTAAATTCAATAAGTTATTTGCCCGAGGTCAGGAGTTCTGAATTTTGAGAGGCCAAATTTATTACAGATACTATAAGAGAAATCACAGGTTCGACCACATTTTTCGATGTTGGAGGTATCAACGGTTTCATATCAGATCTCAGAACCTCAATATATTGCATAGCCATTGTGTGGAGAATAGTTTATTTTCTATCAAATCCTGGCGGCACTATTTCCTGTGTTATGCGACCTTTTTTATACCGAAAATCACATATATCCGCACCTTCAGCTATGGTCATGGTACGTATTAACCCTCTATCAAAGGCCTTGCTTATTGGGAAATCGAGTACACATATATAGGGAACTAGTTCTTCAGCGGTTTGTGTTCGAAAATATTTTTTGATGCCTCCTCACATCAGTTGGAGATAACTTGATTAACTATCGGACGCTTTCGCCAAATGATTATACAACCAGGCAAATAGAGCGCCGACGATAACACCGTCGAAAAGACCATAGATCAGGCCAAGCAGGCTCCCGGAAGGGGAAATTGTTAAGTATGGATATACCATACTCAAAAGTGTCTCCTGATTAGAATACCCCCGGGCCATTAACCACAAAACGCTGACAAAAAGAACAAAGCCATAAATCATGCCGGAAGATATTGCGAATGCTTTGGTATTGAATTTCATAAGTCCTCCTTTCGAATTTATCCTTCTTAGTATGATCATAATACTTGGAACTGTGAGAATCGACCGGAGTTATAACTTAGGACCAAAAAGATTAGAAAAAATAGAATTTTTGTGTTTTAGTTTGATTTTCGGTAGTCGGAAGGGGTTTTGCCTGTTACTTTCAGAAAGACGGCATTAAAAGTTGATTTCGATTTGAACCCAACATCCAGAGCAATGGCAAGCACCTTGGCGTCCTTATCCTGGATCAGCAGATCTTTGGCTTTTGCGATACGATGCTCATTTACAAAGGTTTTAAAATTCTTGTTTAATCGTGTATTGAGAAACTGGGAGAGTTGGTGGCGGGAAATACCCAAACATTCTGCCAGTTGAGGTAGTGAAAGGTTCTCGTCCAGAAACATTTCGTTTTTCGTCATCAAAGTTTTAAGTTTGGCTTCAATCTGATCCAAATTCATGCCCTGCAAATATGATCGCTTGGCCCTTTGTTTTTGAACTGCCCGTTGGGCTGTCTGATAAAAGTCGGGATACTTAAAACTGATTAAAAACAAAAAAATGATCGTAAGTGAAATCAGCACTGAAGAGAACGTGATGAAAATCGCTTTATTGGAAATGACGGCCAGTATATCTGAGATTTGCGCCACTGAAAAAATAATGAAAAACAATAAAACCACTTGGGCCACAGGCTCTTTTTTTATGACATCCGTTTTCCATATCAATTCGGCTTGAATGTTTTTCCAAATTGAAACCAGGTAGCATAAAAAACTAATGCTGCCGCCAGAGGTAATGTACATATGGGCTGGATTATAAAAGAAACCGGACATGATTTTCGTGTTTTTTGCCGGAAAATAGACCAAAGCTAACATTGTTGAAATAAAGGCAAGGCTCACCGGGATAAAATGAGATAGATGAACGGCCTTGAGGGTGAAAGAACCCAGTAAAACAAACCTCACAAGTAAATAAAACAAAGGCCCCAATGAATACATGGCTAAAATAAGGAGTGAATTCAGCAATATATAGTGGTCTAAAAGCTGGGCATGATACAGTAGGGTGTGCAATTCAAAAAACGCAAAATCAAGAAATAAGCCGAAGAATAAAATATTTTTTGTGGACTTGTAGTTAGCAATTAGCTGGCCAATCGCCATCAGACCTGCCAAGAAAAACCCGTGCAGGGTGATTCCCACGACCAACAATTCATATGTGTTAAGGTCTTGATACATTTTGCTTCAATTAAGAGCTTGCGGAAAAAATAAATGTAATTTATGCAAGGCGGGAAGTCATTGCAAGACAATCTTTATTCAAGATATTATTGAAGTCCGATATTTCTGGAATCACGGATCATTTCAAAAAAATTGATCAAGTAAAAATCAAAGCAAACATAAAGCCGTAAAAATACAGAATTCAACAGCGTTGCTCTGAGAGCCCGGGTTCATGATATCACA
>JASJGP010000623.1:0-5396 GCA_033791485.1 Desulfobacterales bacterium
GATGTCATAATAACCCGGATATACATCTTTGATTTGCGTTTGTTTTTGCACAAAGAGTTTATTGTGTGAATTGAAAACCAGTATGTAACATGCTCTGTGAGGAAGAGGTGTTTAACGCATCACAGATCGGGGAAGAGAGCCTGTAATATTATTCTTTTCATCAACAATCGTGACTATTTTATCTATGGAATTCATGTATTATATACTCTCAAACCGTTTTGTCTTTTTTAAAAACTATGCATAATTGGTAATAATGTGAAGTGGATTACATAATATTTGTGATTTATATGTGATAATTACACAGTCCAGATTATAAGTTATTCTCTTCAACTACTTGAATATCCAATATATATTTACACATCATCTTCTTGTGCATGGTATTTGCATATATAGCTTTTATATAAATAAATACTTCTGTGAGAAGCCAAACCCCGAGTAATCGGGGGACGGAAAACCATTGATGGATTCATCAATCAAGGAGGTGTGAAAAATATGTTAGAGAAGTTATCCTTCTATTCAGCCCTTATTTTTGTCTTCATAACCGGTATATTGGCTTTTATCCTGCTCCTGATAGGACAGAAATTGTGGGACCGGTATCTGAGAGCCCGTTATAGGCCTGCCGTAACATAATATATGTGTGCTCGAACTTTCTTTAAAAGCGGATTCGTGCGTGTTTATTTAGTCATTCAGACAACCCTCGATCCCTCGAATCCTGGAACCCTATTCTCCAACTAAATTGGAGAAGAACCTTATATATTAAAATACCAATAGTCTCGGTTCTTTCCTGTCCTGCTAGTTTCCTTAACAGGAATAAATCGACATATCAACATATCAAAGAATGTCCCGCAACCCGTCCTGCAACCCACCTCCAATCCAAAAGCTGCCTTTAGAACATCGCTTTTAGCTTTTCTTTTTTCAAACCTCGGTCTTTGATAAGCCGGTTGATATGGTTGATGCGATCCTGGTTTTCAGGATGAGAGGAAAAATAATGACCAAAAATGCTGGGGTCCTTCTCTTTGCTGATCCTGGAAAAAAAATCTGTTGCCCCTCCCACGTGTCCATAAGTGCAATTCAACATTTCAAGACCGAATTCATCAGCCTTTGCCTCCTGTCTCCTCGAAAAACTCATTTCCGAAATGTTCAGGCCATGTCCCACCATGTTGCCTATAGAGCTGTCCTTTCCGAAAAGAGCGACGGAAATGGTCATGAAGACAAGTGCCCGGCCCAGCCCTCTAAGATGGTCACGGTTGGCATAGTGGCCAATTTCGTGACCTAGAATATAGGCCAGTTCGTTTTCAGATGCCACCTTGTCCAGCAGACCGGTAAAAACGATAATATGTCCCCCTGGCATGGCCAGCGCATTAAGGGTGTCAGCCTTCTTGATGTGGATCTTAAAATCATAAGGGAGTTTGGCGCAGTCTTTCTGAATGGTATCCAGCAGGGCTTGCAGTTTGCGGTGTTTTTCCGGAAAGGCTGTTTCCTTTTCCGCCAGGTTTCCGAATATGGCGGACATTTTCTTTTCGGTTTCCGGTGATATATGCGGTATGATCAGGTCGACAGCGAACCCAAGCAGAAAGTAGACCGCCACGGTAATGACCAGAAGGCCTCCGGACAGGACAAAAAAATCCTTCAGCGGTGATGTCGGGGTGACGTTGACATTGGTGTCCGGCTGCCGAGGGGAGTATTTCATGGTAGTCCCAAATTTTTTGGTTTAAACTTTCTTAACGACAACAGCAGTGCCGTAAGCAACTGCTTCCATACAGCCAACCCCTTTGCGGTGGGCATTTTTACCGATTGTGGCTGTTTCGATTCTTACGTTTACAATAATGGTGGCATTTCCCGCCATTTCTTTCATCCTTAAGATCGCTTCCCTGCGCGCGCGATCGGCAAGCGATTCATATGATTTTACGGTTCCGCCGAAGATATTTCTCAATTTTGCCAGCAGGCGTTTGAAATAGTCTACTGAAATTACAACGCTGCCATGGACCATGGTTGCGGATTGGATCTGGTCGCCGGAGTAGGGGATCTGCTTCATAGTGATGGCCGGCAGTCTTAAGAGATCCCTTTCCCGTTGTTCAATAGACCGGTAATGAGATTTTTCCGCTATGGTCCCCGCTGTATAGCCAAGTGCAAGAAGGAATAGAAAAACAATAAGCTGCTCCATATGCGTGCTCCTTTTTTTTCACGGGTTGAAACGGTTTCAAAGTTGAATCACTGGATTTTCACAGCTGTTCCATAGGCGTATAACTCAGCCGCTCCCTGGGCGACGGATGAAGTGGAAAAGCGTACGTTTACGATGGCGTTGGCACCCAGTTGTTTGGCCTGGGCGATCATTCTGTCCATCGCTTGTTTGCGCGACTCTTGAAGCAGTTGCGTATACCCCTTCAATTCACCGCCCACCAGGTTTTTTAAACTGGCCATAATGTCACGGCCCACATGCTTGGCCCTGATAGTGCTGCCGGAGACAAGGCCGAAATGTTCGCTGATGGTTCGACCCGGTATGGTTTCGATATTGGTGATAATCATTTTTCCTCCATAGAAAGATTTTTGAAAGGTTGCATGGGGTGCTCCGCCCGACGGGGATGGCGTTTTTTGCGGCCCGTTTCCCGCGGCAGCCTTCGGGCTGGCCAACGGCTGGGGGACCGCGCCAAAAGGTTCTATGATACATATGGCGCCTGCCCCTTTAAATGCCCGGCTATACTTTTCTGCAATTGCAACATCCACATTTTTCTTTATGGTAACAGGCGAACCGTCAAACAGACGTGTAATCCTCTGTACATCCAGCTTCAATATCGCCGCAAGGCGTTGTTTGACGTCCTCTATGTCCTGATTCGGTTCCGTTTTTCCATTAAATACCACGTTGAATTTTTCAGCCATTACTTTTCTCTTCCAACATTCTACCAATTATTTCTTTTAACAGCTTTCCAGCAACCATCCCCGTAATGTCTTGTGTGTCTCGCGCTGGATTGTATTCCACTAAGTCAGCTCCAATTAATTTTCCTTTCAAGTTCTGAATTATTCCCAGAACCTCCCGAGTACTCATACCCCCAGGTTCTTGATGAGAAACTCCAGGAGCAAACGCCGGATCAAGACAATCCATATCCAGTGAAAGGTATACCGGCCCATTAAACATAATTTCGTTTACCCTGTCGATCTCTCTCATCTCAACAATTTCTACTCCGAACCGTTTCGCTTGCTCTCGTTGGTGGCCTGTCAATGTTCGAACTCCTACCTGCACCAATCTCTTAACCAAATTTTCTTCCATTATCCTAGCAAACGGACAGGCATGAGAATGACGATTACCATATAGTTCATCGTAAAGATCTGGATGTGCATCCAAATGTAAAATGCTTAGCTCGCTATACCGCTTTCCATATGCTCGGATAATAGGATATGTAATCGAGTGGTCACCACCTATGGAAATCACCCGTGCCTTTTTATTCAGCAACTCATTTATTTTGCTTTCAATCTGCTCAAATGCCATCTTTCGATTTAAGAATTCCAGGTCGTCTAAAATCTGCCACCCGGACATTAGCCCCAAGTCAATCGATTTCTCTGTCCACATGTTTGTTGACTCACTAAACAATGCTTCCCGAATACGCAAGGGTGCTAACGCTGCCCCTCGTAGAAATGATGAATTTCTGTCGAACGGTATGCCTAACACAGCTATATCTTCAGGAGTTAACTTCTTTTCCATTTTCATCTCTCAGCTCTTAAATTCCATTATCATATAGAATATTCCCAATGACCAGTATTATTTTTCTTTGGAGCCAAAATAATATATAGTTAGAAGTGGTTTCAAAAACTTTAATCCGGATAAGGAATGATTGGCGACGAACGTCTTGCGGTATGCGGGATAAACGCAGAATTTATCCTTAATGGAGGATGTAATGGGGGACGTTCGTGCAGGATGTGGTGCATTGCCAATGCAATTTCTGCACGAACGTCCCCCATTCCGGTAAGCCCTTCAGCTTTAAAATTTTTAAGACCTGAAATTTGAAGCAGACTGAAATCAGGATTTTACATTGAAACCTGTCCGCTAATCAGGGGAATTAGTATCCAGGAATACGGAATGTCCGACATAAAGGTCTTTTTTATAATAAAAGGACCCGATAAAAAGTAAGATTCCTGCAAGGAATGCGAATACAGGCAGGATTGTCAGGGCCTTATCAAGGCCATATATGTCAGAAAAATTTCCAATGACAATAGGGGCGAGGCTTGAGCCTAAAAGGTGCTGGATGATAATATTCAGGCTTAAAGAGACAGCACAAAGCCCCGGGTGCACCACATCCTGGGTCACGGCTACGCCGGATGGGACAAAGGCCACGACCGTTATGCCGATGAGAAACAGAACCATATATTGAGCGTTCCCATGCAAAAAGGTGAAGGCGATAAAAAGTAGAACTCCAGTAAGAATGGATGATATGGCAGGGAACAGGAGCCGCGCGTTTTCTCTTTTTTTCAGCCACGCATCTGACAGGTAACCACCCAGGGGCGCGCCTATGATTGCAAGAACCATAATAGAGCTGGCTTTCATGCTGGCCTTATCCATGGCAAGGTTGTCAAACCGGTGGAAATATGTGGGCAGCCAGGTCAAAAGGGATGTAGTGATAAAGACATTCAAGGCAAAGGCCAGGTTGTTGCAAAGCAGGGTTTTATTATGGGTAAAGTGGTTTGCCATATCAATGAACTGCATTTTTATTTCTTTGCCGGATTTTTCTTTCTTAGTGAGTTGGATGGTTTTATAATCTTTGACAAAATAAAACATGATGGCGAGGATCAGGCCGGGAAAGGCAACTATTCCGAATGCATGACGCCAGCCAAGGTGGTGTGCGACAAATCCTCCGATTCCAATGCCAAGCGCACTTCCAAGGGGAATGGAAGCATTCCATAAACCAAGGATCCTTGCTCTTTTTTCCGTTGGGAAATTGGCAGAAAGCATGGCTGTTCCGCCAGGCGCATATCCTGCTTCGCCAATGCCAATGGTTGCTCTGGTTATAAAAAGCTGCGAGAAATTTTTTGTAAATGCACAAGCCAGAGTAGCCATACTCCAAAGCGCAACCATGATGGAAATGCTTTTTGTACGACTCCAGCGGTCAACAAGAATAGAGGCAGGAAAAGCGAAGATCAGAATTGACCAATAAACGGCAGACACCAAAAGGCCGCATTGGGCATCGGTCATCCCCATATCCTGTTTCAAGAATGGGAAAAGGGATACAATAACCATGCGATCCATGTAATCAAACATGTAAAGCAGGAACAAAAGCCAGAAAACTTTCCAGGACTGTTTTTTAGTCATTATTCAAGACCTTTTTATACTGTCCGTGTTTGCGCACAGCTTTAAACATGGCGATACAGTTTTCAGGATTAACACCCGGATGCAGGGAATTTGAAGA
>JASJGP010000624.1:0-2822 GCA_033791485.1 Desulfobacterales bacterium
CTTGACATTTACCCTTTTATCAGGCGTTTTTCAAAGATGTTTTGATAAAAGGAACTGGCTTTAAAATTATATACAAATATATGCCGTACAGTGACAAGATATTAAAGTTTTTATTACCTGAATTTTTGTGGGATAGTCTCAATTATATGTACTTTTGACGAAAAATTCAGACCCCATTATATTGATGTTCACAATTTTCACTTCAGATAGCTATTAACATATTCTTGACCAAACAATAAAATTACTATTGACATCTATTTTTATTTAATATAACTGTCCTACTTAGGAATGAATTCTTGTTTAGGAATTATGTAATGGAAGTAACCAAAAGAGATATCGAGTGGCGTATGGCCCGCTTCAATGAAGCATGCAGGAAGTCGGGCGCAAAGTTAACCCATCAACGCATGGAAGTTTTCCGTGAAGTGGCGCAGACCGGTGATCACCCAGATGTGGAGAAGGTTTACCAGGGCGTGTGCGAGCGAATGCCCACGATATCGCTGGATACGGTCTACCGGACACTCTGGTGGCTCAAGGAACTTGGATTGATTACAACACTCGGGCCTCCCCGCGAGCGAACCCGTTTTGATGCGAATCTCAATCGTCATCACCATTTTGTGTGTGTCGAGTGTGGACTGACTCGTGATTTTTACAGCGATCAATTTGACAAGCTAAAGCTGCCGGAATCGGTTCAATCTATTGGCCAAGTGGAAACGACGCAAGTAGAAGTAAAAGGTGTTTGCCTTAAATGCACTGCAGAAGAAAAACCAAGCTAACCATTTAAAGAAAGGAGATAAAGACATGTCCAAGAAACTAACGAACAACGTCGGCGCACCTGTTGCCGATAACCAGAATGTATTGACCGCAGGACCGCGTGGACCGATGCTGCTTCAGGACGCGTGGTTCCTGGAGAAGCTGGCTCATTTTGACCGTGAGGTCATCCCCGAACGCCGTATGCATGCCAAAGGCTCCGGGGCTTACGGCACCTTTACTGTCACGCACGACATCACCAAGTACACCAAGGCGAAGATTTTTTCAGAGGTTGGAAAGAAGACCGAGATGTTCCTCCGTTTTTCCACAGTGGCCGGCGAACGGGGGGCTGCCGACGCTGAGCGCGACATCCGCGGTGTAGCGATGAAGTTTTATACCGAAGAGGGTAACTGGGACTTGGTAGGTAACAATACACCGGTATTTTTTTTGAAAGATCCACTCAAGTTTCCTGATCTCAATCACGCCGTAAAGAGGGACCCAAAAACCAATATGCGCAGTGCACGCAATAACTGGGACTTTTGGACTTCGCTGCCGGAGTCGCTTCACCAAGTCACGATTACCATGAGCGAACGGGGCATCCCTTTATCATACAGGCATATGAACGCGTATGGCAGTCACACATTCAGCTTGATTAATGCTGGGAACGAAAGATTTTGGGTGAAATTTCATTTTAAGACCCAGCAGGGAATTAAAAACATCACTGATGCGGAAGCTGAAGCACTCGTAGGTAAGGATAGAGAAAGCCACCAACGTGACCTTTTAGAAAGCATCGAGAAAGGAGATTTTCCTAAATGGGATTTGAAAATTCAGGTTGTCCCAGAAAAAGATGCTTCAAAATTTTCGTTTAACCCGTTCGATCTGACCAAAGTTTGGCCGCACGGGGATTATCCACTCATTGATGTGGGCGTTCTTGAGTTAAATAAAAATCCCGAAAATTATTTTGCAGAAGTTGAGCAGGCTGCCTTCAACCCCGCTAATATCGTCCCCGGCATAGGCTTCTCACCTGACAAAATGTTGCAGGGCCGACTCTTTTCATACGGTGACGCCCAACGTTACCGCCTTGGTGTCAATCATCATTTAATTCCGGTCAACCAGGCCCGCTGCCCTGTTCATGGCTATTCTCGCGATGGTGCCATGCGGGTAGATAGCAACTACGGCGGTACCCTTGGGTATGAACCGAACAGCTATGGTGAGTGGCAGGAACAGCCTGATTTCAGCGAACCGCCACTGGACCTTGAAGGAGCAGCCGACCACTGGAATCACCGGGAGGACAATGATGATTATTATTCTCAGCCCGGCAATCTTTTCCGTATGATGAATTCTGAGCAGCAAATGGCGCTTTTTGGGAATACTGCCCGAGCAATGGGTGACGCCCCAAAAAAAATTAAGATTCGCCATATTGGAAACTGTATGAAAGCCGACCCAGCTTATGGGGAAGGAGTAGCTAATGCTTTGGGTATTCCGATGAGCGAAGCTACTAAATAACTTAGTCTTAATGGACTGGGAAATTACAATATAAGACGATCAATATCGTATAATCAGATTTCTGTATGAGAAAGCGTGGACTGATTCTAAAGTCCACGCTTTCTCATTTTAAAGGCTATACAAAAAATTAGAAACCATAGTAAGAAGACAAAAAAAAGCCACTTCTCCGTAATCAATTTATACTGATTAAGTATACACGAAAAAACGTTGCTGCATTGTCAGCTCAAGCGTTCTATCCTACAGCTTTTCTATCCGTTTTAAAACCTGATGTATCTCCAACATATCGGCAAAATCAGACCGGTTTGAAAAGTTGTGATATTTAGGATATCTGCAATCAAGGTCAACCTTTGGTACTCTCAATATCCTTAATTAACATCTTAATGAAATTATAGCAGAAAGCGGTGCGAAAATAGCATACAATCATTCCTATTATTTCCCCAAAACATATTAATCCAATTATATTCTGTAACCCCTCTTTCCGTTATTCCATTTTCAAATAAACAAATATTTGATTCATTTAGTTTTTAGGTCGGAAATCAGTTAGTCTTAACTGATGGTGAAAATATTTA
>JASJGP010000625.1:0-3214 GCA_033791485.1 Desulfobacterales bacterium
ATTAATCTTTTTAACAATTACCGAATATCCCCCAATTGATAAGGCAACATTGCGCTGTTTGATGTTGTATGACTTGAAAAGCTGGCGAATGGACTCTGCAACATCTTCAGGGTCGTTTATCGTGCCTTCTTCGATTAACCCGGGAGCAATATCAGTCAACCCAAATTTTTTAAGGACCTGCCCCCTTTTTGTTTCAATAATTTCAGCGGCCTTGATTGTTCTGGAACCTATGTCAAGGCCAACCAATGATCCTTTTTTTCCAAATGCCATGAGATACTCTTAATCGTTAAATATTTTATTTTTTTCCGAAAGATCAAACCCTAAAGCCAAAATGATCTTTCGCTTTGTTTCCATGCGGCAAGGCAAACCACTTTCAATACGTGCAATAGTAATCGGAGAAACTTTTGCTTCTCTGGCAAGTTCAGCCTTGCTCATCATGAGAGATTCTCTGGTTTTCTTTAGCAGATTTTTTTTCATGTACAATATCTTCTGCAATTAAATTGAATGCAATCAGATTAATCTTTAAAAACTAAAAATAATATATGTTCAGAAATTTACAAACTCAATACGATGCATGTTTTTATGTTTTAAAACATACCCACTTTTTAAAGGGAAGCAGGGGGATTTTTCAGTTTGTAAATTCTGATATTGATCATCACAAAAATTTATCATTAAGTCAAGTCAATTATATGTTATTTATATATAATTATACTTAGTTACTCTATATTGTGATGTTTTTAAATAAAATTACTACATCTTGTATAAGCTAATTATAATAATTATCTACAATTAGTTTAAATTTAACAAATTCCTGTTTAGGTACCACAAAGTTTGCATCAATTATAATTGAAGATATGAAAAAATAATAGGCAAAAACGGAAAATATTATCTTTGGAAAAGTAGGCTTAGGTCAAACGTGTTTATTTAATGCCTGAACGAATACCTGGAGACTTTTGCAAAACGGCACTTTTCGAAGGTATCACATTCTTTTTTTCATTTCGATCAAAAAGAGAATTCCTTGTTTCGACGCAGGGAGAAATCTAAATGTACAGTATTTCCAGAACGTTTAGCTTTTTTCGTTCCGCTCAAAATGACAATTTCTTTTAAGTTTATGGATTTTTGTTTAGACGCTACTACTTATGAAGCATATTGAAAGTAGCCAAAACGGTTAAAAAAATTGAAATTATTAAACCTGTTAAGCCGAAGAGTACCGCATGCCGGTAAATGAAGGTATCAATGTCGTGGTGAGTTTCATTGATTTTGCTAATCGCGTGTTGTGTAGAAAACCAGGTATTCACTTTTTTTTCTATCTTTTTCATTTTTCCTGGCAAAAATAAAATAATAAACCCAAAAATAATCCCTGCAACTCCAACAATCTTTCCAGTCATAGCCATAGAATTTGAAATAATTTCGTTGATTGAAGCAAATTTCTGGGAACTAAAATAAATATTTACAAAATTTGCGACATCAAGCTTAAACATTAAAAATGTAAGGATAAACCCGCTTCCAACAATTAAGCAAACCCCCATAATAACATGATGCTTATAAATTATACTTTCGGTCTGGATGTCTTTATCAAGATAGCTGACTTTTTTATCCACGTCTATATAGCGATTAAAAACATTGCTTATTTTTTTTGTTACATTGGGAGAAATCAACAGTAAAAGCGAAAAAGCTATTCCAAGGATTCCAAACATCAATGCTAAAATACCAACAGTCTGCAAACCTATTCCCCAAAAAAAGTCCATAATATTCCTCCTGGGACAATTCATTAACAAGGATTATTGTTCAACATTTTACTACATAATCAGCATGTAAGATGGAAACATGCACCCACCCTGTTTTTTGATAAAAGGTTGTTGTAAGCTTTAATTGCCTCCCGGTTAGGCTGTGAAATAAAGTTTATTCCTTTTTTATTAAGCAGTTTTTCAAGCTGCTTTTCAGGCTTCATCAGCCCACTTACGCCAGACCCGGCAACAATAACTTCCGGATCAGATTTAATAAGCTTATCTATATCATCGGTTGAAAGCCGGTGGCCGCTTTTGCGCCGCCAAAAATCCTCTACATGACCGTCAGGATAGATGACAAGGTCGGAAGTATATTTTGTTCCGTTAATAACAATAAGGCCAAACGAAAAGGATTCTATCATTGCAGACTTCCTGAGATCTTTGCAGATAAGCGCAGACTTCGAAACGGCACTTTTCGGGGGTCTCTTCTTTTAACATATTTTTTCAATGACAGCTTGCCCTGGATCGATTTTTCGGTTAATTATATATTTTACTGCTTGAAAGAGCAAGATTTTTTACAAAACCACCGATTTTAATACAAAAGGATAATATGCGTATCTATGCTGTTGCTGACATTCATGGTCGATCAGACAAAATTGCGTTGATCCGGGGTAATACATTGCAATTGAATCCAGATGTGCTGGTGGTTGCCGGAGACATAACCAACTATACTGGTTCTGCCGGAATTTTAGCGCAGTTAAACGATATTGCCGTACCTGTTCTTGCAGTTCGAGGAAACACCGATCTGTCAAGGGTTGAAAATCTGCTTGAAAATTTTCCGAATATTTCTCCTTTGCATCTAAAGCAGGTTACCATAGGCAGCACACCATTTGTCGGTGTAAGCGGCTGCATTCCAATACCATTTAGCTCACGTATTTGTCTTAACCAGGTGCAGGTTTTTGAAAAACTAAACCCCCTGATAAAAAGTAATTCTGTTCTGGTTGCCCACCCTCCGCCAAGGGGTACGCTGGACGAAGTCTTGGGCAGGTTTCACGCAGGTTGTCGCAACCTGACGAAACTAATTAAAATTTGCCAACCCGTACTTATGATCTGCGGACATGTACATGAAAGACCCGGCTCGGCTTTCATTGGGAAAACACTTGTGGTTAATTGTGCCCTTGGAAGAAATCATGCAGGTGCAATGATTGAGCTGGACAACGAAAACAACCTGAAGGTTAAGATGCTTTAATATTTTGGGATCATCTCCCGATTAGTTGTAGTTAATTCAGACAAGGCATGTGAATAATCTTCAAGTGAGTCGGTGTGGTTTCAGAGGGTTCAAGGGGCCAAGGATTCAAGGGTTCGAGTGAAATGCTAAAGAATTACACTTGTCACGGAGTAGCTGATAAGCGTAGCCGGAAGGAGTTGAATGTCTGGCAAAAGTCATACGAACTCTGTTTAAAGATATATCAAATAACAGCAAAATT
>JASJGP010000626.1:0-5538 GCA_033791485.1 Desulfobacterales bacterium
CCAGAAGCATTGCATTTTTATACTTCTCTGGATTGGAAGTTATCCATCCATCAAGATTTTGAAGAGCAGAAGTCTCCGGGTATTTGTTCAATAAGTCAGTGGCTGCTTCAAAAAATAGATTATCCTGACTGCTGTCGGTCAGGTCTATTTCATCCGGAAGTTTTTTAGAAAGCATAGCTATATCAGGCTCCCATGAAGGCTCAACAGCTGCTTCCGGATAGGATGGTGTCTTATCTTGCAGAATAAACCCATCTAATATAAATGGTAAGTTATTTGCTATCTTTTCAAATTCTTCAAGCTTCAAATCTAATATAAAATCAGCGAGTTCCAAAATGGATAAAACATCATATTTTTATGGTATCAAGTCCTGATATGTATTAGCCATAGTAGCAAATTGCCGAGTCATCTTATAGTAATTTCTTAAGCTTTCTGCACTTCCTTCCAGCGTGTTTGGTCGTGAAATGTTTATTGTTTCTTTAAACAAGGTAACAAGTTGTTTTGCAGATACATCCATCAGAATTTTCCTTCAAAAATATGATATTGAGGGTTCGCGCGGAAACTATGAACTTATTTTTTTGCGAACCTTTAAAAAAGCTGTGCCGCTTTAACCATATTGGCAAGTTTAGCTTTAACTTGTCGGCGGCTGAGCATGCCCAAACCACAGTCATGTGCGGCCTTCAAGCGCTCTTTATTGATGTGGCCTAGGGCCTTTCTTAATCGAGAGGCTATCTCTTCGACAGATTCGATGCGGGATCGTGCTATACCGATCACTCCTAGAATGATGGTTTGGTGTTTAAATAGCTCAAGCAAAGACAGATCATTTGGTCGGTGGGCATCTTCAATTGAGATCACATCTAAAGCTGCCTCATCCAAAGCTGGTGCAAGACGGAAGTAATTTTGTGCAGGGGCTTTGTGGTATTGGTCACTGTCGAGTCGGTCGGGATAACCACAGCAAAGGTGAATTGTCCGGTTCACTTCAGCCTGTATTCCATAAAAACAGCGTTCTATATTTTCAATACCAAAAGCCAAAGCCTTATCCGGTTCCCGGGCAAATATCGGCTCATCGATCTGGATCCATCGGCAGCCGGCCCCTGCTAATTTATAAACTTCATTATTTATGGCTGTGGCCAAGTCGGCGGCAAGTTTGCGCTCATCTTCGTAAAAAGAATTGTAGGTTGTATCGATGATAGTCAAAGGCCTTGGCAGGGTAATTTTCACCGGCTTTTTCGTTGCAGCTTTAGCAATTCGCAAATCGTGGACAAGAAACCCGGCTCTGGCTTTTATAGAACCGGTGATGGTGGGCACAGCAACCATCCATTGTCCGTCTCGCATGGCTTTCCGGGTCAGGGAGGTAAAATCGATTCCCTCCAAATTCCGGCAGTGGTAATGGATGTAGTTTTCACGGCGAACCTCTCCATCGCTGGGTACGTCGATGCCCAGTCGCACCTGCTCCAAGACCACCTCGCGGGTAGCTCGGTCCAACAATTCTTCTGCTTGTGGGCCATGACATTCGTCACAATTGTCAAGGGCTTTTGTAGGATCTTTTGCAACGGTGCTTTCTTCTCGGAACCAGTCTGGTATCGGTACGTACTCGGGCTTAGGATAAGCTCCGATAGTGGTAGTTTGAATGGGCATGACAATGCCACTTTCAAAATGAATTAAATTTTACGAGCGGATACGATTACGGCTTCTCCAATTTCTGCAGCTATTGTAGTTGCTCGATTCATAACTTCGTAAACAGAACCTTCTTCAATCGCTTCCCTTAGGCGACAATTTGACTCTTCTATCTCAACTTCGGATAAAAATGAATACGTAGAATCACCCTTTCTAAATTCTGGCTCGAGGGCAATAGAAGGATCTTCATAGTATCTTTGACAAAATATCTTTTCTGGAGAAATTGTGCGATTGATTTCAATAAATCCCAGTGATTCTAACCGTATCTCAAGCTCTTTGATCAGAATATAATGCTTTTGTATAGAATATGCAGCAGGATAAATATATTTGTAATGCCAGTATGAGCCCGAATTGGGATCTAATTGGTCCTGAGAGCATGTGTTTATAATCAATTGCCCTCCGGGTTTTAATACACGACTTGTTTCACTCAAAAATACATTAATCGACTGAAAATAATTTCTATTATCAAGGTGATGAAGGACTTGATTAACCATATAAGCGTGAAATGATTTATCAGGAAAGGAAAGTTGAAGAATATTTCCTTTTTGAAGTTGGACATTTGTCGCGTTATTTACTTTTTGTAGAGTCTGTTGGTATCCTTCATCCGACCCTTCAACTCCGTTAATCATTTGGACATGATGCCTAATATTGTCAAGATAAGCGCCCGTACCAAATCCACCTTCTAAAACGTTTTGTTCGTCTATCGGAACCTTTGATTGCCGGAGAATTTTTAAAATATTTTCCAACCCGTGAGGCTGGCGAATCTGATCATAACCAATAAAAGCCTCGTTATAATCGCAATATATTGACTGATTATCTTGAGGGTATTCCGATTTAGGAACTCGTTGAAAATCCCCGTTTGGTTGTTTTGTAAGACTCATTTTTTAATCCTAAAATAAAAATGTTGGTAAAATATTAACCAGTAAACCGCTGGATGATTCATTTCCCAGATATCGCAATTCAACTTGAAAATCCTCAGGCCTGGATCGTATACCCATGTATTACTGATATTACCAGCCAAGAAATAATTGCCTTTTTCTGCTACCTCTTTGGCTATTTGAACCCCCTGATAATTTAAGGCTTCCAGGTCATTCTTACGGCCAATAGCTTTCAATTTTTCTCAATGCCCATAATAAGTGAGTGCGAGCATCATGCAAAATTCGGAGGGCTTATTTTTTCTTTTGGATATCACCCTGGAATATGCAATTTGGGAAAATTGCGGATATGTTCTTAATCATGGAGAAATTTGAGGATTTTCGAAACCTACGATCACTTACCATTATCTCAGCTTTACGTCAAGTTGTGATATATTGAGAATACAACTTTCACCAATATTACAGATATCATAATTAGTGGTTATCAATTCAAGTAAATACTGACCAGAAAACAATCAACTGTTAATCGTAATTGCTATTTCCATTAAAGCTGCAAATACCTCTTTGCTGAACATTAAAAAATCCTTTGTTTATTGATTCAAATCAATTCTTTCCTTTGATTTATAAATTATATATAATCCAAAGCATTGGAAATTCGAATAAATTGCCGGAGGAAAAAATGGCGGAACAAAAAGAACTGATTAAAAATATTCCATTCTCAGAGGCTGTTGATATTAAAGGGATGGTAGATTATGAGGAAGGGAGAGTTGTCAGCAGAACACTTGCGAGCAAATCAAATATTAATATCACACTGTTTGCATTTGACCAGGAAGAGAAAATCAGTGCCCACACAACACCTGGAGATGCCATGGTTCAGATTCTGGATGGTGAAGCACTGATTAACATTGATGGAAAAAAGATTTCTGCAGTTGCAGGACAAGTCGTTGTGATGCCGGCAAACGTGTCTCACTCTGTTTCGGCTGTAACCCAGTTTAAAATGCTCCTGACCGTTGTAAAACAACCTGTGGGAATTCAAGGGCTATAGGAATCATTATTGATGGCGTCGTAGAAAGTTCCATCTACTGCGTTGCAGCGCCTTTTTATCCCGCTGATTTTTAACGGGGATATATGGAACTTTCTACTTAGCACCCCAAGGGCATTTCCTGCGGGCACCATCGGTGATGCTTTTACGAAACTGTCTAAATCGGACTTTTGACAAGTACCTGGCACAGACTTGATATAGGTTCCGGGACATCCCTTGTATATTGATACGTCGATTAGCCTGCTAATTGCTGCTCTTTTTCTGTACAACCTGGCTAAACAATTCTTGCACACCAGCATCGTGAAACCGGGCATGTGGAATACAAATCAAACGGATCATATCTTAGACATTCACTATAAGGGTATTTTATCGTTTCGGAATTGTTATTTTTCGTTTTTGCGGATCACTGTTCTGTCTGTAAAATATCGTTGTATGCCCAATATTTCCAGCCAGTTCACATCCACTGGTTTTTTCAATGATCGTGGCCATATCCTTTTTGCTCTTTTTATCTTTAGCTTCATTAAACCTGATTTTAATCAACTCGTGAATTTCCAGTGCCTCCTCAATGGCTTTGAGCACAGGGTCTGTCAAGCCGCCTTGACCGATTAAGACAACCGGTTTCAGGCTGTGTGCAAGCCCTCTTAAATATTTTTTTTGATACCCTTTGAGTTCTTTCATTGATTACTCCTGTTTTTTGCTAAATTATTTTAAAGTGGCTTCAAAACCGTTCCGGTTTTCGCTCTTTAGCCCTTAAATCCTTTCCAATTTATAACCATACCAAATCTTTTTGGAACAACTTTAAAATTTAGACCAACACGGCCTGTTCTGCAACACCATTTTACTTGAATCCTGAAAAATTCAGGTGTTAATCTGCCCGCGATATAACCTTGCCTTTTTGCCAGTTTCTTATAATAATAGACGAAAGATAAACATTGAACGGTTTGATATCTATAAGTGGTTTAAAATCTCCCATAGAGCCCAATTTTGGTGTGGGTTTGCATTGAAATTGAGCCTGTTGGCTTAAAAATTCATTTTTAACCAGAAAGGTTATAAACCCTTTCCGGTATAAAGGGGAATAAACGTGGACGATCATATCAAAACTGGAATGAAACAGCTTGCTAACCGCAGTGATCATAAGTGTTTCGGGTGTGGTCCTGCAAATGCACACGGACTGCGAATGAAATTCTTTTCCGATGACAAATTCGTCTTTTCATGGGTAAAAGTGCCTGATCATCTGGGCGGCTGGGACAATCTGGTTCATGGCGGCATATTATCAACTATGCTGGATGAAATTATGAGTTGGTCAGCCATACATTTGTTGAAAAAAATGATCCTGACCAAATCAATGACCATAGATTTTATAAAACCCGTTTATGAGGGAACGGAGCTTAAGATTGAGGGAAATGTTTTTGAAAAAAAGAGCGACAGACAAGCTGTGATGGAGGGCAGGATATACAACGAAGAAGGCGTTCTTTGCACGGAATCAAAGGGTATCTATGTCCTTTTCGAACCGAAAGTGGCAAAAAGGCTGAACATGATGAGCGCAAAGGCTTTAAAAGATTTTGAACCGAGACTTAAAGCATAACTCACGTTTAGATACAAAAACCCGCCATTAATCGACTTGACCTATGCTTGAGTTGACAGAATTGGAAAACGGATTAAAACTGCAATTGGCAAAATGATATCACAACTTTTTTGGAGTGTACCAAAGTTTGGATATGTAGAGATATCCCCCCTTTTAGATAAGTACTTCAAGCCACAATATCTTGGGGTATCTGGAAAATAAAAGAGGTGCGGAATAGAAACAGTAGAACGCACCTTTTTTAATTTTCTATCAACTGCGACCTTATAGCAGACTAGTGGACGCGGCGTTAGTGTTTTTTTGTCCCACTCGGATGCACGCTTCACGCTCAAGAGGTTTCTTATAACTATTATATTATTGCAGCG
>JASJGP010000627.1:0-9799 GCA_033791485.1 Desulfobacterales bacterium
TGAAGTTTGCTTTTGTTAAGCCGGGTAAAGGCCAGGCCCTTTATAAATGCACGCTGAAAAATATGATAACAGGCACCAGATTTGACAGGACTTACAGATCAGGTGAAAAATTTAATGAAGCAAACCTTGAAGAGGTTGAGATGGAATATTTGTATTCAGACAATCAGGGGTATTGCTTTATGAATACTAGTAATTATGAACAGGAATTTCTTGTTGAAGACCAGATTGCTGAATCTAAAAGTTTTTTAAAGGAAAATACGGTTTGTAATGTTTTGCTTTTTGATGAAAAACCCATAGGTATTTCCCTGCCAAACTTTATTAATTTAAGGATAAAAAAAGCCGATCCCTGGGTAAAAGGTGATACGGCTTCTGGAGACACCAAACCTGCAACACTTGAAACAGGATATTCAATACAGGTTCCAACCTTTATTGAGGAGGGAGAACTCGTTAAAATAGATACGAGAACAGGTGAATATGTGGAAAGAGTAAAGGAATAGCGTTTAGGCAAAAAGCTAATCAAGATAGTCAAGAAGTTGAACAAGATCTGTTATAACAATATCAGCAGAAATCCCACTGCAGGCTGGTTCATCCTGCCTTAACCTTAAAGACCGAGCATCTCCTGCAAAAAGCCCTGTTTTAAAGCCGGTATTTTGAGCAGGATAGATATCATTTAATATGTCATTTCCCACATAAAGAACCGAATCTGTAGGAATATTCATCTCCTTAAGCTTTGAGGATGCAACTTCAAAGAGAAAAGAAGAAGGCTTTGCATATCCGAATTTGTAAGAAAAAAGGATAAGGTTCGGCTCAAATCCAAGATGCTTCAGGTCTGATTCTAAAAACCAGTCAAACAGGTAAGGAGTAAAGAACTGGGCATTTGAAATAATTCCCAATGTGATATGTCTACTCTTTAATTCAATTAGGACTTCTTTTAAATTCGGCATGGGATAAACCGGATTGAAAATCAGCTCAAACTCAAGTGCGAAAGCCCTGGTCCTCTCAGGATTGTCATTTCCAATAATGTGCATCCATATCTTATCTATTTCGATTTCAGGAAAATCTATCCCTTTTTTCTTTAACTTTTCATGTTGTTTTTCAATAGTTTCGAAAAAATCTTTTAAAAGCGTTTTGGCATTTCTCTTTATTTTGAATTTTTCAAGCAGATGCTTAATTTTGTCTGTTTCCTTTAGAACCTTTTTAACAGTACCGATATCCCCTGAATCACTGATAAACAGTGTGCCGTAAATATCGAAAAGCACGCATTTAATTTTTTTATCTAGTTTTCCGCTTTGATTTAAAGGCGTCGGAAGAGGGGAGAGAGGGATTAAATATTTTTCAAACAGATATTTATTCACTGTATTCGCACCATTTTAACAGGCTGAAATGACGAGGATCAAGAAAACAGGATAGAAGTATTTTTTTATCAATGCTGTGTGATACAGGATTATTCGACACTTTATTATATATTTCAAGGAGTTTTTCTTTATATATGTCTTTGTTGTAATTTGAAAAAACAGCATTCATATTATTTTTTATCAACCTTTTTTTATCCGGCACAATACCCACGGATGCAAGATAAGGGTTAAGTCCGATCAATTCATTTTTATCATTCTTGCTCGACATGACATGAGAGATAATATTTTTTTGAAATGATTCATCAAAAAGAGCAAAATCAATTTTATTATTTTTTATAACCTGAGAAAATGTTTTATCTATACTTAATTTATCAATATCATAGTTAAGCAATTTACAGTTTCTTAAAATACAGTCTTTCCATTTTTGATAAAAAATATCTTTTCCGATCCATTCAACAGGTACAAGCAGCTCTGAATAGAGATGACCAAGGTCAATGCCGTTGTTTTCAAAATCGCTGCATATATCCGGGAGCTTTCTTCCCCAGATTACCTTTTTTGCACACCATGGCTCAATAAATGAGAATCCAAAACCTTCGCTTATACTTGTCGTAATAAGAAACCTTGATGATAAGACAAGCTTTGAAAAATCATTTTTTAGTCCGGATTCAAATTCAATATTAAGATTTTTGTTTATTACAAAATTTTTCCATCCTGTATAGCTATAAAAGTCTGCCGGGCTATTAGGCGGAAGCGTGATGGAAAGTCTTTCATGGTTTTTGAAAAAAAGTGACAAAAGGATTGCTTCACCAATATTTTTTCTCCTGATAGCGCGTATGGGATAAAGTACTATATTATCAGTATAATCAATCGTATTCTTTAAGGTAAAAGGTTCAACCATATTGAAAATTTTATGCAGCCCCTCTTTCTTAAGGCCAGCTTTTAATAAAATATCATAATCACGGGAGTTAATCACTCCGTAATGACAATCAGACAAATATCGATCAAAAAAATATACCTTTGGGCGACCATCTTCTGCGAAATCATGGATCTGCAGAAAAAGATTTATATTTCTTTTCTGAAGCTCTGATAATATATTCAAAAAATTAGTGTTTTTAGCAAGGGTAGGGTTATGTACGTGTAGAACATCACATTTACTGCCGAATTTTGCTGAGATTGCGCTGATTATCGATTCGGCAACTTCATGGGGGGGTGGTTTCTTTTTGGAAAAGCTGTCGTATCCAAGTCCGGGGATAAAGACAGTATCGACAGGGAAGGAAGATTCTTGATCAGAACCAGTGAGTACAAAGGTGTCACATGAATTTTGGATAGCTTTTATCTGTTGTTTTAAAACAGTAGTAACACCACCTGTTTTGAGATGATAGTGGATAAAGGCTATCTTCATTGAGACTTTATTCTTTTGTAAAAAACTGCATCTGAACAGAGCCTAACTCGATTATATCGAATTCTTTAAGAGCAACCGATTCTTTTACAACTTTGCTGTTAACCTTTATTTTTGACAGGCCTCCCACAAAGCTTAAGTATAAGCCGTTGGGCCTTTTACTTATGGTTGCCGCAGTCCGGCCAATACCGAGGCCGCTTACTACAATATCGCAAGACGGGTCTTTACCGATTTTTATAAGCTTTTTTGCAATTTGAACTTCACCATCACCACCGGATAAATATGATAGAAAACCTCCGGGCTCATTTTGTTTTATTCTGGGGGAAGCAGTATCCGAGTCACTTTTTGACTTCATATCCCTGTATTTGTTCGTGTCCATGACCATGGTTTTGTCCATATCGCCGGAAGGCTCTGATGGACGGACTTCATCCTGCAGGTATTCAAAGACTAGGGCATGCTTGCCTATGTTAATTACATCTCCGTGTTTAAGCCAGTGAGACGTCACAAGCCTTTCATTTACAAAGCAGCCATTTTTACTATGCAGGTCTGTTAAGACAAAACCATCACCTGCCGAGTCAATTTTTGCATGATTACCGGATACAGCAAGGTTTTCAATGACAATATCATTGTTGGTTTGCCTGCCAATGGTGAATGATTTTTCTTTTTGCAGTGGAAAATCCTGGATTACGTTGTCTTTAAATTTTAATGTTAAAACTGGCATCTTTAAAACCTCTTTTTGATAAAAAATTATTAAATCCTTCCAGAATACGCCAAATTAACCCCTTTATTCCCGTTGTGTTTGAATTATCACTTTTTATTTTTATTATTATAACAGATATATTATCATCCCCGCCGCGTTCATTTGCAAGGTCTATAAGATAACGGCCGGCCGTTTCAGAACTTTTACTTACTACTGCATCAAGGATTTCATTAGGAGTAGCATTGCCACTTAAGCCATCTGAACATATAACAATAACGTCGTTCTTGAAGTAAGGGATTTCACAGATATCCGGTTTTACCGCTTCATCAGTCCCAACGGCTCGTGTGAGCATATTATAATATTCAGGACCAAGTTGTCTGGAACTTCCCGAACCTGCTGACTCAAGTTCTGCTATTACAGTATGAGGCACTGAAATAAGTTCAATATCCCCATTATGTACTAAATATATCGGACTGTCTCCAACATTTGCCGCAATAAAGGTATCCTTGCTGAAGTAAACAGCAGATAAAGTAGATCCCATTCCTCGATACGCTTCATTTTTGCTGGAAACTTGATAGGCTATTCGATTTGACAGGCTGATAGCGGAAATAAGATGATTGGCTTCTCTTGAAAGTGTTTCGTCAGGTATGTTGAATTCCTGTGTATCATTATCTTCGCTTAACTTTTTTATGTAGTCACTTATAGTTTCGACAACTATATTGCTGGCCACTTCTCCGGCGCGATGTCCGCCCATGCCGTCAGCAACAAGATAAAGCCCTAAATTATCATCAAGAAACACCGAATCTTCATTGATTTTTCTTTTTTTACCAATGTCAGTAATGCAAGCAGATTCGTTAATTATCATAATAAAACAAGGTTTAATATTGATGAACTCGAAAAAAGTCGAATTCATCAGGTTTTAAGTGTTAAGTTTAGTCCCACCTGATGATGTGGAATTAAAATAATACTATTGTTAGTTTAATCAATTATTTAAATCATAAAACTTAAACCGTTTCGTGAAAAGTGTTTTTATGACTTTTTTACGAAATTATCATATGTATTTATTTTATATAACAAAAATTAAATCAGGTCAAGCATTCCACAAATCGATCTTCTCCAGAAAATGTAAATTTATTTTTAAGCGAACCCTTAGCTATTTCATTTTATTTTTTTTGCGATAGCAGCGTCAATCTTCTTTCTTACCTCTTTTAAATGAGCAGACATTTGTGATGCCCGTTGATAGCGATTTTCACGGTCTTTCTCAAGGGCCTTATTAATGATTGTTACAATTGGAGTTACAATCTTAGGATTTATTGATTTCGGATTAGGATGAGGTGCATTCATAATATTATTCATAAGGGCCGCAGGGTTTTCACCGGTGAAAGGAAGTTCACCTGTTAAAAGTTGGAAAAACATTGTACCCAGAGAGAAGATGTCGGATCTTCCGTCCACTTTTTGACCGGAAAACTGTTCCGGTGACATATAATATGGAGTCCCTTTTACTATTCCTGTCTGTGTCTGAGAAATAGCAGTGATTCTTGCAATGCCGAAGTCCGTGATCTTAACAATACCTGAATCTAAAAGCATGATATTCGCAGGCTTGATATCACGATGAACAATTCCCTTCTCGTGAGCATAGTCAAGGGCGTTTGCAATATCGGCCGCATAATCGATGATCCTGACCATGGGAAGAAGCTTAGCCTTTTTTACATGTTTTTCAAGGTCTTCACCCTCCAGATACTCCATGGCAATGTATGCAAGGTCATGTTCGTCACCTGCATCATATATTGTAACTATGTTTGGATGGGAAAGAGTACCCGCACTTTCCGCTTCCCTGAAGAATTTTGTCTTCAAGTCCTGTATGTCTTCAGGATCAAATTCATCGCCAAACTTAAAAGTTTTAATCGCCGTGGTTCTATTAATTCTTGGATCCTGGCCGAGGTAAACGATTCCCATTGCGCCTTTACCAAGCTGCTTTATAATTTCATACCTTCCAAGAGTAGGACGTGTATCGGAGGCTGTTGACAGAAGGTCATCGGAATCTGAACCTCCTCCGGCAAAACCGTCACCAAAAACCATAGTTTCGCTGGCCTGCATCAGCCTTGTTTTCTTTTTGGTTACATCTTTAAATTTCTTATCATGCTTTTCAATATATTCGTAGACCATTGCAGCCTTATTGAGCTGTCGTTTTCTTTCATAGTCCAGTGCAAGATTATAAAGAATATCCTTTACCTCATTGTCCACCGGTACCTTGCGAAATTTATCAAAAGCCATGTCCAGCATGCCCTGGCTCTGGAAAGACAGTCCGAGCATACGATTGCTTTCAGCAGATTCGCCTTCTACCAGCTCTTTTTTAGTTTCGACTGTAAAAAAGCTAAGGCTGATTACTCCGATATACCCCAAGAGAAGCTGCATGACAGGATAAGTCGTACTGACCCACATGCCTTTTGTAATAAAAAGATAACTTGATCCTCCAACAAGAAGAATGAGGAGGATAATAAATGTCATGCCTGCTGCCATTGCTTTTAGCCTTGGCATTATAAAAGTGATCACTATACCAAGTAAGAACATAATTATTAGCTGCGCATTATGGCCCCATTGAGGTTGCGCAATAAGATTGTTATTTAATATCGACCAGACAGTATTCGCCGAGAACTCTCCGACAGGCATTGTAGAATCGGTTGGAGTACTGAGCGGGTTCATAATTCCTGCCGCAGATGGACTTACCAGAACGAGTTTGTTTTTGAAAACATCTGCCGGAACTTTATCATTGATAACATCAAAAAAAGAGTATCTTTTAAAAGAACCTGTAGCTCCTTTAAAACTCACAAGAATTTCCGTATCTTTTGTGGTGGGGATATTAAGAGATCCAAGATAGATAGCTGTGCCAAGATTCGCCCGGATTTTATTGTCGGGGATATTTAGATAAAGCGCCGCAAGTTTCAAAGTATATGACGGGATAAAAAGCCCGTGAAATTCAAAAATCGGGCGCTCTCTTCTGGCAGTACCGTCCAAATCATAAATCAGATTGATATGGCCAATTCCCTTTGAATATTTTAAAAATTCAGGAATAGGAAGGGTAATTTCATCGGACCTTGGGTAATAAATACCGGCAGGGCTTCTTACGTTAAGAATGGATTGATTAATAAGAAGTTTATTCGTTTCAACAGTTTCTTCCGAAACGACACGGGACTCTCTTAAAAAGACAGGAAGCACAACCTTGCCTGATTCCATGATAGCCTGTGAAAGCTTTCTATCATTATCGAGCCTTGTCTGGGCATCACTTATGGCTTGGAGAAATTCAGATCCTGTTTCGCCTGATTTATCCAGGACGTTTCTTGAGAAAAGTTCTTTTAAATTTGTAAGTTCTTTTAAGCCGCTGCTTTCTTCCGGTTCACTTAAAATAATGTTAAGACCGATTACCCTTGGTCCTCCGGAATCTATCTTATTAATTATTCTGGCTAAAAGCGAACGAGGCCATGGCCAGCGACCGATTTTTTCTATGGAGTCATTGTCAATATCTACTATAACAACTTCGTTCGAGACTCCATGGTCGCTACGAAAATTCATCATTAAATCATATGATTTCAATTCAAGTGTGTCGAAAAAATCAATACGAAAAAATAATAATCCAAAAAAAAGGATTGTAATACCCAGGCCTGTAAATAAAGCCGGTTTTTTTTTTAGAATGCCCATATTTATACCTTCCTGTTTTTTTCTATATATATTTCCAAAACGCTATTTCTTGTAAGGGGCTTTTGCAGATAAGCGCAGACTTCGAAACGGCACTTTTAGAAGGTCCCTGTGAATATTCTGCTGCCAGGCCCGAACCACGATCCGAGTCTGCAAGAATACTATAATAATTTCATCAACATATCAAGATAAAATATCTAGATAAATTACCTGGGTAAACGCATTGGGAAAAATACAATCGGAACAAATCAGTTTAAATGGAGGGGCTTAAAAGTATTTTGTTGGATCTTTTACTCCTGCTTCTTTAAAACCTTTTTTTCTCAAAATGCAGCTGTCACACCGGCCACATGCGACGCCTTCAGGATTGGGATCGTAGCAGCTATGTGTCAGGGAATAATCTACACCCAGTTCAATTCCCTTTTTAATTATCTGGGCTTTCGACATATTAAGAAGCGGTGTGTTTATCTTTATTCTTGTTAAACCTTCAACGCCAGCCTTTGTTGCAAGCTTTGCCATTTTTTCGAATGCTTCAATATATTCCGGCCTGCAGTCTGGGTATCCGCTGTAATCAATAGCATTTACACCTATAAAAATATCGGATGATCCAATAACTTCAGCCCAGGCAAGGGCATAAGACAGGAAAATAGTGTTTCTCGCTGGAACATAAGTAACTGGTATATCGGCTGAAATTGCTTTTTCATTCCTGTTTTTTGGAACATCAATGCTGTCTGTCAGAGCTGATCCTCCGATTTTATTAAGGTCCAGATTTATAACGAGGTGCTTTTCAACACCAATTATTTCAGCAACTTTTTTGGCGGCCTCAAGTTCAATTTTATGACGCTGGCCATATGAGAAACTAAGGCTGTAGATAAGATAACCGTCATGTTTTGCTATTGCCATAACGGTCGTTGAATCAAGACCGCCGCTTGAAAGGACAACGGCCTTTTTATCAGTAGTCATGAGTGTGTTTCCTTTTGCCTCCCAACTTCCTTGCTTCCAAGCCTCCCAGCTTTTTTTCTCCATTCGGCCATATAACATTATGTAACTGGAGATGAAATCTGACATCAAGTTTATCTTCAAGTATCCATTTTGCAATTTTCGAAGGCTTAATTTTTCCAAAAACAGGAGAAAACAGAATATGATGACCTGGAAGACGGTCAGGTATCATCTTTTTTATTTCCTTTGCATATTCGTAATCTTTGCGGGTTCCCATTACAAACTTAACTTGATCTTTCCTGTTCATTCTTTTCAGGTTTTCAAGATCGTTTTTGTCACTTTCCATGCTTGATGGACACTTTATATCAACAATTTTAATGCATCGGTTGTCAATGATGGAAATATCAAGGCTACCATTTGTCTCAATCATAACTTCATACCCGTTTTCAAGAAGGCTGTATATTAAAAGCGGTGTTTCAGCTTGAATCAAAGGCTCTCCTCCGGTAATTTCCACAAGCGAACATCTAAATAAATCAACCTGTTTTATAACCGGTTCTATTTCCATTTCAGTCCCATTTTCATATGCATAAGTGGTGTCACAATAAGAACATCGCAAGTTGCATCCGGTCAGGCGCACAAAAACGCAGGGACGACCGCTGTAAACAGATTCGCCTTGAATGCTGTAAAATATTTCATTTACTACAAGAGACATGTTCTACCCTGCCTAAAAGTTTAAAAAGACATATTCGTAGCTTAATTGAGCCAAGCTCAACAGGTATGTTGTACATTTTTAACAACATACAACGGACTACATGCAACAAACAATTTAATCTTTGGTTTATATCAGTTGATTTTGCAATAGTAAACATACTATAATTAATTTAATGGTTGGCAGCAAAACAACTGACCATAAAGGAAGTGTCAGGGTAATATGAAAACCATATGTTTATTGGAAAATACTATTCTAGAATATGCATGGGGATCTTACACAGCCATTCCTGAACTTTTAGATGAAAATTCCCCTTCAGATGTTCCGCAGGCTGAACTGTGGATGGGTGCACATCCTAAAGCGCCGTCAATGGTCAGATATGATGGCAAGATGGTATCTTTACAAAAGATTATTAAAAATCACCCTAAGGACATTCTGGGGGAAACTGTTGCTGATAAATTTAATAACGAGCTTCCGTATTTGCTAAAAGTCCTTGCTGCTGCCAGGCCCCTTTCGATACAGGCACACCCGAGCCTTGATCAGGCAAAGGAAGGATTTAAGAGGGAAAGCGAACAGGGAATTTCCATAGATGCTCCAAACAGGAATTATAAAGACGCTAACCATAAACCGGAGTGTATTTGTGCTCTTACACCTTTCTGGGCATTGAATGGTTTTCGAAAGATTACCGGTATTCTTTCATTTATGGAGAAAATCTGTCCACAGAGTCTGGGGAGTATGCTTGATGAACTCAGGAACCAACCTTATTCAAAAGGGCTGAAGAATATTTTTCAAACCCTTTTGACTCTTGGTCAAAAAAAGAAAAAACAGGTTATAGACGAGGCGGTAAATAACGCACAAAAGCTTGGAAAAAAAGATCCTGCGTTTGAATGGGTAATAAAACTTTATAAAGAATATCAGGAAGATATAGGTGTGCTTTCACCGGTGCTGCTGAATCTTATCTGTCTTAAACCAGGCCAGGCAATGTTTCTCTTTGCAGGAGAACTACA
>JASJGP010000628.1:0-4661 GCA_033791485.1 Desulfobacterales bacterium
ATTATGGATTACCTGACTGCAAAAAAGCTGGAATATGTTACCGACACATCAAATGAAGATACAAAATTCCTTCGAAACAAAGTTCGCAGCGAGTTAATTCCTTTATTAAAGGAATCATACAACCCCAGGATAGTTGAAACACTTAATCGTCTCTCATCGATTATCAGATCTGAGGAGGAGTGGATTGAAGATATAATTACCCCAATTTATGGAGATGTTATTTTATACTCAGAAGAAAGGGAAATCGCCCTTTCAATCCCGCAACTCGATAGAATACATAAGGCTCCCAAAAGGCGAATCATTCGCAAAGCGATAGAAAGCATAAAAGGGGATTTAAGGCGCATTACTTTTTCCCATATCGCTTCTGTCATAAAACTTTTAGAAAATAGAGCGTCTGTATTTGGCGGTCTTGATTTTCCAAACGGCATCACGGTTACTAAAAAAGAAGATGCCCTTTATATCTCGTCAGGCGATAAAGTGCGCTCCAAAAAACGATCAGACTCTGAAAATAGTAACAGATTTCTGTTTGAATACGCCATTTCCAAACCAGGTTTAAAACCGGAGTCTCTGTGTATTAAAGAGGCAGGTTTTCTTCTAAGTTTCTCAGTAATAGGTGCTAAAAATATTGCAGATGTCCAAAGTGCTGGACAACAGGTGGCTTTCTTTGATATAAACAGTCTGGCCTTTCCTTTAGTTGTCAGGGATTTTCGTCACGGTGATCGCTTTATCCCTTTTGGGATGACCGGATCACAAAAGCTTAAAAATTTTTTTATAAATAACAAAATTTCCAGAACTAAAAGAGCAACCTGCCCTGTTCTTCTAAGCGCCAATAAAATTATCTGGGTAGTTGGGTACAGGCAGAGTGAATTTGGAAAAGTGACACGAACAACCCAAAACATACTTAAAGTTCAGCTTTCACTTGCCTAATTGACAATGATGATTATTTTTATGCATCAGAATTGAGCCTGACAACCTACCATTGCAAGAGGATATAGTGGCCTATCGAAGTCTGCGCTTATCTGCAAAGGTCTCGAAGCGAGACCGTTGGAAAATGGTAATTTATGTTCGAGTTCCAGGAAGGAGATCCACCTGAGGCGGATCAACCACAGGAATATATAGAATATTTCGAGGATTGAAATTTGAGCCTGACGCAGAAATCGGACAGAAAGTGCCGTTTCGAAGTCTGCGCTTATCTGCAAAGGCCTCGAAGTCTAAATAGGCAAAAAGGAGGTAACATCTTTTGAACCCGTTTTATAAAAATCTTTCTTTATGGCTCGTCATCACACTTATGATGATCATGCTTTATAACCTTTTCAATCAACAGCAGCTTCCAGAAACCAATATCAGTTACACAGAATTTCTTTCCATGGTTGAAACTGAACGCGTGGCGGAAGTAGTTTTACAGGGACAGGAGCTCTTGGTAACGGATACCAACCGGAACCGTTTTAAGGTGTTTGCTCCGCAGGACCCGGATCTTATTAAAATTCTCAGGGGAAAAGGTGTAACGATTAATGCAAAACCGCCCGCTGAATCGCCATGGTATATGTCCGTTCTTGTTTCATGGTTTCCTATGATAGTTCTCATTGGCGTATGGATATTTTTCATGCGGCAAATGCAGGCCGGGGGCGGCAAAGCTCTTTCGTTTGGAAAAAGCCGTGCCCGTTTGCAATCAGACAACAAGGATAAGGTGACATTCGAAGATGTAGCAGGAATAGACGAGGCCAAAGAAGAGCTCGGTGAAATTGTTGAATTTTTAAAAGAACCCAAGAAATTTACGCGTCTTGGCGGACGGATTCCAAAAGGAGTCCTCCTGATGGGGTCTCCGGGAACTGGTAAGACTTTGCTGGCACGTGCCATTGCAGGGGAAGCCGATGTTCCGTTTTTCAGTATCAGCGGCTCTGATTTCGTAGAAATGTTTGTCGGAGTCGGTGCGTCACGTGTCAGGGATCTTTTTGTACAGGGCAAAAAAAATGCACCCTGTATTATATTTATTGATGAGATTGACGCTGTGGGAAGGCATCGGGGCGCCGGGCTTGGCGGAGGTCATGACGAGAGAGAACAGACCTTAAACCAGCTTCTGGTTGAAATGGACGGATTTGAATCCAATGAAGGAGTGATACTGATATCCGCTACAAACCGGCCTGATGTGCTTGATCCTGCCCTTTTACGCCCGGGGCGGTTTGATCGCCAGGTTGTTGTTTCCCTGCCGGATATAAAGGGTCGTGAACTAATCCTGAAGGTTCATATGAAAAAGACACCCATCGCCCCTGATGTGGATCAGGTTGTTCTGGCGAAGGGAACCCCGGGTTTTTCAGGGGCTGATCTTGAAAATCTTGTCAATGAAGCCGCTCTTCTTGGTGCAAAAAGAGATAAGGAGAAGATTGACATGGCAGACTTTGAAGATGCCAAAGACAAAGTCTATATGGGGCTGGAACGAAAGTCCAAAGTCATTAAGGAAGAAGACAGGAAGGTGACGGCATACCACGAAGGCGGTCACGCACTTGTTGCCCGATTTCTACCGGAAACCGATGCGGTTAACAAAATCACCATCATTCCTAGGGGTCGTGCGGCAGGCATTACATGGTTTTTGCCTGAAGAAAGGGATTTTAAATTTAAGGACCAGCTTGAAAGTGAACTATCGGTTGCCTTTGGCGGGCGTGTGGCTGAAGAAATTGTTTTTAAACGCATCAGCACCGGTGCAGCCAACGATATCAAACAGGCAACGGATCTGGCCCAAAGGATGATACGAAACTGGGGAATGAGTGAAAAGCTTGGCCCGCTTTCCTATGCAAAAAATGAGGAACAGATTTTCCTGGGACGAGAGATTGCACAGCACAGGGATTATTCTGATGAAACCGCTCGAAAAATTGATGAGGAGATCAACAGCCTCATCGATTCGACATATCGCATGGCTAAAAAAGTTTTAGAAGAAAACCTGGATATCCTTCACAAGCTGGCTGAGCTTCTGCTTGAAAAAGAGACTGTTCAGGGAAAAGAACTGGATGAGCTTATTTTTTCCATGCGACCGGGAATAGAGCTTCCTTCTGCAAAAATATCTGAAGACAAGAAACCAAGTGCTGAGGCAGAGTCCGAACAACAGGCCACTTAAAGATATTTTAAATGATGAACGCATTCAATCTTTCTTGGAATTCCTACAGTCTTGAAATAGGCAAACGAACCTTGGTTATGGGCATTGTAAATGTAACGCCCTATTCTTTTTCTGACGGAGGGATTTTCTTCAACTTCGATGATGCGGTTGCCCATGGAGAAAAAATGGTCGAAGACGGTGCTGATATTATTGACATCGGGGGAGAATCAACGCGTCCTTTTTCAGATTCTCTATCTGCACAAGAGGAAATTGGGCGGGTTATTCCTGTAATTGAAAAACTTGCAAAACGTGTGTCGGTTCCCATTTCCATTGATACCACAAAAGCAAAAGTAGCAAAAAGAGCTCTTGAAGCGGGTGCTTCCATCATAAACGATATCGGAGCATTGCGGTTTGATCCCGACATGGCTTCTGTTGTCTCAGAGTTCGGTGTGCCGGTAATACTGATGCATATGCTGGGAATTCCGAAAACAATGCAGGACTCTCCTGTGTATGATGACCTTATTAAAGAGATAAAATCGTTTCTTGCAGATGCAATCAAAAGGGCTGAAAAAAGAGGAATTCCAAAGACTAACGTAATAATCGACCCGGGAATAGGTTTTGGGAAAACAGTTGAACACAATCTTCTTTTGATAAAGAATCTGCATGAATTTTCGTCTTTAGACGTTCCTGTTTTAATCGGATCTTCAAGGAAAGCATTTATCAGGAAAATACTCAAAGATGAAACAAATCAGGATATCAGGCCGGATAAGCCGATGGTGGAAACAGGCACCCAGGCCAGTATTGCTGCTGCAATTTTTAATGGTGCCAACATCGTAAGAGTACACGATGTAGCAAATACCTGTGCAACAGTAAAAATAGCTGATGCTATTAACCATGCGTAAAGGGATAGAAGGCACAGAGGCACAAAGGGCTT
Source organism: Desulfobacterales bacterium (assembly GCA_033791485.1). GTDB lineage: Bacteria > Desulfobacterota > Desulfobacteria > Desulfobacterales > JAUWMJ01 > JAUWMJ01. Next base: position 4,023 of record JASJGP010000628.1, read on the forward strand.
GTCCTGCGTAGCCGCAGGCGAAGAAGGAAGAAGAAAAAATAAAGAATACACGCCCATCAAAGATCCCGTTATACGGGGAAGTATGGGGCTTTAAAAATTGAATAAATTAGTCGATGTTAAATAAAATTACCGGGCATCAAATTTTTAATATTTTTCGTCAAAAAAAAATAAAGTGGCTCGCAGTCTGCCTTGCAATAGGCATAGGTGCTTATTTTTTCTGGCCTGCCGTTTCTTTAGATGAAACCGACATATTAATTGCCGTTGGTTTTGACAAAATCCCTTCAGGGTTGACAATAACCAGTTTTTCACCCAAAAATATTGAAGTTCGAGTTCGTGCCCCTAAATCTGCAATTAAAGACATTTGTAATCTTAAGCTGCTATATTCAGCCGATTTGTCCGGTGTGTTTGCAGGGCTTAACTCCATTCCGGTAAATCTTGAGCAGGTAGGTTTTCCAAAGAAATTTTCGATTATAAACGTTAATTCCGCTTTTCTTGATGTAGTCGTTGATATTGAAATATACAAAAAAGTTCCTGTTGAAGTTTTCTATACCGGCAAACCTGCTTCGAACTTTTTCGTTTCTGATGCTCTGGCAAAACCATCTTCATTAATCTTGCGCGGGCCTGAAAAGCTCCTTCACC
>JASJGP010000629.1:0-3709 GCA_033791485.1 Desulfobacterales bacterium
AATTCGCGATATCCATTTTGCCGGCAGGTCCCTCGGATTCCGGTGGCGCATCGCCGCTCAGATCAATCGTTTCACGGGACTCGCCTGAAGCGATTTTCAATAAGCGCTGGACCCACTGATCTACTCCAAAAACAATGGGAATCAAAAAGATGCTGATGATCAGATTCACCACCGTTACGTTTTCCTCGTTGAGTGCTTTGGCAACCCAAATCCCACCTGCTATCAAAGTATAGAGGATGGCAAAATAATGCCAGTTCCTGGCGAATCCAACCCGCAGTATACCTTTGCTGAGCTCTTGCTCGGCATTTTCCCCCAAAATTGCCTGGCTCACCCTTTTGCGGCTTTGCCAGATCATGACCACCAGTGCCAAAATAACGATGGCCCCCTCCGAGCTGAACGCCATCAGGTATAACTGTTCACTGACGCTGAAATTTTGAAGAATATCGCTGGCTCCGGCGATGAGCCCCACGATCAATAAAATTCGAAGGATCCAATTATACATAAAAGATGCATCCCGGTTCTCCATAGGAAATAGGCGTAGTGAAGCGGCTTTGGGAGAAAATATTACCCTGGCGCCAAAGAGGAAGGCCATGATGTAATAACTGGTAATCAGGTAGATCGAAACAATATCGTAACTCGGTTTTCCCTCCTGGTAGAACATTACAAAAAGAATAAATGTGTCAGGACATAAACACCGATGCCCATTGCATCCAGCAGTATGCGTGAAAGGACCCTTCCGAAAAAATGTAATTTCCCCAGTCGCACGGCATTGATTAAGTTTTGTCGGATGTCGGCGGTGGTTCTTAAGAACAACCAGCCCAAAACCAGCCCCAGGGCGATGATCATTGCCAAACCTAAGATGGTCCCAAATAGATACGGGGTACCCTTTCCGGCCGATAGCTTAGCGATCACATCGGCACCCTGGACGGCACTTCTATCCTCTCCGCTAAAAATGCTGCCAACACGTTTTAAAGCAGTTGCAGCTGCCTTGGCCGCCCCATAAAAACTGTCAACAATCTTGTTCGCTGGACGCCCTTTCTCCGACGTTGAAGTTGAGGCAGACCGCTTTCCCGCATCCTGTTTCAATTTCTGAGCATATGCCTGCCTGACCTGCTCATCGCTCATACCGGCAAGATAACTATCTACCTCCGCAGAAGATGTAGGTTCAGCCGTCTGGTCGGATTGAGCCGACGGGTTGTCCTGCGCCAGTACCTGAAATGTCGGCATCAGTAAATAAATTCCCAGCATAAGGAACAAACTGAATAGAATTAGCTTCGATCGATAAATCTTCATTAGCCTTCTCCTTTCCAGGAAATTACATATTACTGAAATGAAATAGCAATTTAGGAAAATTGCATACATGTGGATGATCAACAACAAATTTGAAGCTTTTTAAAACCTGTGATCACTTGGCAGAAAACCAATTATCATTGAACTTATGATTTATTGAAACTACCTTGAAAATATCGAGATGTTAAAAAGATGACATTTCTTGCTAATAGTACAACTTCAACCAAAATGCATGTATATTGAGATAATCATAGTTTTCAAAATATACACAATTACTACAGATATTAAACTGATACATGATACCTATCGTATTTTTCAGGCTTCCGGAATATCGGAGTTCCAAAGAATTTTGGTTCTGCCCTATTGTTTCTCCTGAATATTTTTTCTCATTGTCAACTTATTTTTGCCATTCTTTCTTTCATAGGACACATTGTCCATTAATTTCCTGATAATAAGAATCCCGAGCCCTCCGATTTTAGCGCTCTCAACATTATCGGGAAAATCCGGATCTATTTTTTCGAGGGGATTAAAAGGTATGCCGTTGTCTTCGATATTTATAATCACCAAATTGTTATCACAATTGAGTGTGAATTTGATTATATTCTCCGAATCGTCATCAAAGCCATATGAGACTATATTTGTAAACAGTTCATCCAAGCAGATATTTATTCGTGGAATGAAATCGGTCGGCAGCCCAATGTCTTCACCCCAATTATTCAAATGTAGGTGCAAGGCTTTTAGCTCTGATAGATAATTTTTGAGCTCAAATTTATATTCCTTTGAAACCATAATCATTTCTACTCCAGATGTTTGATGCCGAATGGAAGAAAATTATTTAAGCACCTGAGCTAATATTACAAATATCCAATGGCGCTTATGCGGTCAAGGGGATTTATGGAATAACTATTTAGAAGTTGAGGTGTTCTGGACCGCGGATAGCGCTATTGAAAACAAAAATATCAGGCGATAGGGATTAATTGAGAATACATGCATTCTGGCAATTTTACCTATATGAAAGGAATATCACAAGACTTTTCAGATTGTGGATTGCACAATGACAAATATACAAAATATTCGTCTAACAAAAGTTGTGTAAATCGTGCCTCTATCGATTCTTCGACTCCAAGACTACTTCATTGTTTATTTGATCTGCTAATTTAAACTAAAAGTCTCACACTATATGTTGTATGAGGCTTTCATGTTTGAAAATTGTAGCTGAGTTGGGATATCTAAATCATATCTATAAATTTCAATAATTTTGGGTATATAGCAGTAACCTGTACTTTGCCCTTGAAATCTGGGATTGATGATATCACAACTTTTTTACGGCCTCTAAAAGTACATAGATGTTGGAGTAAAACACAAATTTTAACACGGTGATACCGTTTATTAAAAATAAAATGAAATTTTTTAACTTTCATTTCCAAACTACCGGTTTGAGATAAGAAGAGGCTGTGCAAATTATCACCTAATCCTTGTAACCTGGGGGGTGATTTTGCCAGGGATCACCGGATAAAGCCATGTTGTATCCCAGATCAAAAAGCTTTTCCATTACTACAGGGTCGAAGATCTCCGAGGGTTGCAATTCAAAATCAGATGGAATGAAAACCAGTTTGAACTTAATTCCTTCCCTCTGTGCAACAGTATAAATACGATAGAGGTCTCCGTTACCCTGGTTAGCAAGAAGGCCCATGATCGTCTTTATGGAGATGGCAACAAGGTTGGATTTCACCGGTTCGAACAGGGGTATGGATTGCATGTTTTGAATAATATATATCCGACCGGCCCCGATAGATGACAGCCCCGCCGCGCGGACGGCATCATCAAAATTCATAATATCTCCATAAAAAAACACCTGGGTCGCAACCCCGCCGTCCACATGCATCTCCTCATAGATTTCACCCCCGACTTCCACAGGTATGTAAACGGGGGGAAATATTATCGGTATCGAAGCCGATGCCAGAAGTATTTTGCGAAAGAGATCAAAGGCTTCCGGCCTGTCACTGGCAGCAACAACTCCCATGTTCCAGATGACAAGCCTGCTGGCATCCAGGTCTGTTGTGCCGATATAGAGCCGCCGACCTGTTTGGTGGGCAAGAGCGACACTCCGGATTACATCATCGGTAACATATTTTTCAATGAGTCCCTGCAGTGGTGATGAGTCGGCCAGTGAGTCGAGTCCTCTCCGAGTAAATGTAAATGACCTAAATTTCACGATATCTGTGGTTTCCACTGACGTATAAACTTGCTTCAGGATCTGATCATAATCCGCGCCAAGAAAGGCAAACGGGGCAATCAGTGCTCCAGTGCTGATGCCGGTCACAATTTTGAATGTTGGCCGCGTACCCGCGGCTGACCAGCCGTAAAGTATTCCGGCACCAAAGGCACCGTTAGCGCCTCCTCCGGACAGAGCCAGGAT
>JASJGP010000630.1:0-2744 GCA_033791485.1 Desulfobacterales bacterium
AAGATTGGAAAATGCAAGGACGAAGGTTAAGGATAAAGCCATGACAATGGCGGTCTTTAGCTGCACCGTAACAGCCAGGGCGGAACAGATTCCAAGCATCTGAATAAAAATAGGATTGCTCTTAATAAGCGGTTCTGAAAATACTTTAAAATGTTGAGTCTGTGTAATTTTCATTTTTTGTACCCGTATACGTACATTTGGAATAAAAAGGTTGTTCAATCTCCGTCCTGTGAGCGCTTACTATTTTTCTTTCCTGACCGGACAGCTTTTTTGTCCAGGTGTCAGCCTGAGGAGCTTTTTGGTTCTGAATTTCAACGATACGGGCTCATATTCAAGAAGAATATCTTTTAATCCCGATGTAAGATATTTACCGGTCAGTGTTGCTCCGGAGATACCGTCTACGTAATTTCCCCGCATGTCTTCCGGCACCGTATCCTCTACGCTACCTTTTGCAATGGAAAGCGAAAGGAAATTTCCTGTACGACTCACAATTTTTTTCCCTTCAAAATTTTTCTGGAACCATCTTTTTTCTACCTCTCCACCAAGTCCCGGAGTTTCGGAGTGTTTATAAACCGTAAAACCGGCTATCGTCGATCCGTCATTTTTTAATGCCAGATATCCAAAAATCCTTCCCCACAGGCCCCTGGAGTTAATAGGCAGAATATAAGATTCAATAAGGCTATTTTTTATATAAATATAAATAGGGAGCTCTCTTTTGGCTTTTTGATCTTTTTCGATTATAGACCCTTTAGAATCCACCCAGATACATTTTATATTATCCGCATATAATTGGTTTATTTTTTCATATGTGTATCCGGTGTTTTCATCAATCAAGCCGACTGATTTTAAAATGTTTTTCTGCCTGTCCATGGCCATATTCTTTTGCTGAAAACTCTTTAGCCCTGTGGATGCCGCTGTAAGGGATATGGTACAAACCAGACAGGTTGCGGCTGCAAAAAGAAATGATCTTAATTGATCAGACATTTTGTATCCTTTTTTTCAGTCTTAACTTGATTTCAATATGGTCCAACAGGGGAGCAAACAGGTTCATAAAAAGTATCGCCAACATAATACCTTCCGCATATGCCGGATTAAAGACCCGTATTAAAACTGTTAATACGCCGATGGCAAATCCATAGATCCATTTGGCCTTATTCATTCCAGGGGAAGATACCGGGTCCGTAGCCATATAGGTGATGCCGAAAGCAAAACCGCCCATGACCAGGTGATAAAACGGGTTAAGGGAAAGCCATGCCATGGATGAATCCGTGGCCAGAAAATTAAGAAGAAATCCTGTAAATAATACCCCCAGAATCCCACCAAAGATTATTCGGTAACTGGCTATTCCCATTAAGATTAGCATTGCAGCACCGATCAGACATAACAGGGCTGAAGTTGCACCGATACTGCCGGGATAATTTCCCAAAAATAGTGTTGCAAATGTATAATCGCTCTCTACAAGAAGCGTTTCAATCTTTTCAGCAGATTCTGCAAGGGTGGAAATAGCAAGAGGGGTTGCTCCGCTGAATGCATCAACCACTTTCTCCCCTGCTCCGCTCAACACAGTCCAGACTGAATCTCCTGACATTTTTCCGGGATATGCAAAGAACAAAAAGGCTCTGGCGGTTAATGCCGGATTCAAAATATTTCTTCCGGTTCCTCCGAATACCTCTTTTCCGATCACAACACCAAAGGAAATGCCAAGGGCAACCTGCCAAAGGGGTATCGTCGGCGGCAAGGTGAGGGGGAACAAAAGGCCGGTAACGAGAAACCCTTCACTGATATGGTGCTTTCTGATGACGGCAAACAGGATTTCCCAGAAGAATCCGACAACGTATGAGACCAAAATGATAGGCAGGACAATCAAGAGGCCTTTTAAAAATACAGCGCTGAATGAAAGGGACAGCCCTGATACGAGATGGGACTGGTAACCGGTATTATAGATACCGAAAAAAAAAGGCGGTATAAGGGCCAGTACCACAATGCTCATGAAACGCTTAAGATCAAGGTTGTCACGAACGTGGGAATCTTTTGCAGTTGGGATTCCGGGAATAAAGAAAAAGGTCTCGGCTGCCTCAAAAAGCGGCTTTAATTTTTCAAATTTTCCACCCCCGGCAAAGTGATGCCTTTGCTTATCAAAAATGTTTTTGATGATCTTCATAGTTCCTTGTAATAGGCTTCTTTTGCATCTTTAAAAGCAGCACAAAGCTCGATTTTTGAAGGACAGACGTATGTGCACAAACCGCATTCTACACAATCGAGCAGACCATGGGCCAGCGATTCCTCAACCTCATCCGCCAGGATACTTTTTAAGGTAAACTGGGGCAGAATATCCACAGGGCATACTTCGCAGCAGTATCCGCAGTTGACGCAGGCACGCTCCTCCCCGTGGAGGTTGCAGTTCATTTTCAATTCAGAAGTGTTAATAACAGAGAGAAAAGTTCTGGAATAACTCGACTTACTTAAACCCGGCCTTAAAAATCCAAAAAATTCTTTTTCACGACCTTCAGGGAGCAAGGTTAATGATGTTTCGTATAACCCCAGATATGTTGTTTCCTCCGCTGAATAGCCCTTGAAAACACCTCCTGCAATGTATCTTGAACTATTTTCTATGATGCTGCCCTTTAGAATGTGGGCAATGGGAGCTCCAAGCCTTGTTTGGATATGTTTCCTGTGATCAACCGATTGTCCGGCAAGCACAACGGTTCTGCGGGTAGGATACCTTCCGTGCTTTAGCAGGTGCG
>JASJGP010000631.1:0-4961 GCA_033791485.1 Desulfobacterales bacterium
TATGGACACCTTTGCCAGGGGCCTTATCATTGCCGACAACATCATCAACGACGGTCTGATACGAGAATTTACCACCCAAAGGTATCACTCCTGGTCAGAGGAGATGGGACAAAAAATTCTAACGGGCAAGGCCGACTTTGATGAAATGGAAGCCTATATTAGAAAACAGGGAGAACCTGTTCTAAAAAGCGGCAGGCAGGAATATCTGGAAAATATTATTAACCGGTATATTTAAATCAAAACCGGGTATTGTTTCGGACGTAAAGGAAAAAAATGAAACCAGACAGATTGTTCATCGGCATTGACAGCGGAACCCAGGGAACAAAGGCCGTTTTATTCAGTGAGAAAAGCCGGGGTATTATTGCCCAGGCCCATTCAGAATACACAATGATGGAGAATGAACAGGGTGCCAGGGAACAAGATCCTGAAATCTGGATCAACGCCTGCAGACGAGTGATCGGCGAGCTGTTACAAGAACCGGATATTTCCTGTTCCTCCATAAAAGGCATCGGGGTATCGGGCCAGCAGCACGGCATGGTCCCCCTGGACAAGGAAAACCAGGTCATCCGGCCGGCCAAATTGTGGTGCGACACCCAGACCACCGCCCAGTGCAAAGCGCTGACCCTTACTCTTGGCGGAGAAGCAGCCCTTATCAAGCGAATTGGAAACCGGATGGCAGAAGGGTTTACCGCCCCTAAAATTTTATGGCTCAAGGAAAATGAACCCACCAATTATGACCGGCTGGACCGGATCCTTCTCCCCCATGATTATATCAATTTCTGGTTGACCGGCCAAAAACGGACAGAGTGTGGCGATGCGTCTGGAACTGCCTATTTTGATGTGGAAAACCGAACCTGGTCAACTGAGGTTTTAAATGCAATCGACACCACAGGAAAGCTTTCAGACTGTTTACCCGAGCTGATTTCCTCCCAGGAACCCTGCGGATATATCCGAAAAGAACTGATGTCGGAATTTGGATTTTCCAAGGACACTCTGGTCTCCTCGGGGGGCGGGGACAACATGATGGCGGCAATTGGCACCGGGAATGTTGTCCCCGGTGTTGTCACGGCAAGCCTTGGCACCTCTGGCACCATCTATGCCTATTCCGACACGCCTGTCATGGACAAGCAGGGGGTACTGGCCTGTTTTTGTTCATCCACCAACGGATGGCTCCCTCTGGTTTGCACCATGAATGTCACCGTTGCCACAGAACTTGTTAGAAAAGTTCTGGGGCTGAGTCTTTCTGAAATGAACACCCTGGCCGCAACTGCCGAACCAGGCAGCCAGGGGATCATTTTGCTGCCCTATTTTAACGGCGAAAGGACCCCTCCCCTGCCCAATTCCCGGGGCTCATTCCATGGGCTGACCCCATTAAATTTCACCCGGGAAAATTTTAGTCGCGCCGCCATGGAGGGCGCCACAATGGGCTTGAAGTACGGGATGAATATTTTAAGGGAACACGGGATCTCCCCAAAGGAGATACGACTTACCGGCGGCGGGGCAAAAAGCGGGTTGTGGCGACAAATGGCAGCCAATATGTTCAACTGCCCGGTGATCTCTCCTGTGGCAAAAGAGGCCGGTGCCCTGGGGGCAGCCCTCCAGGCCTATTGGTGCTGGAACCATGAAAACCAGAATAAAATACCCCTGGCCGCCATCACCGATATGTTTATAGAAATGGACCCGGACACCCGTTGTGAACCGGACAGGGACACTGCCCAAGTTTACGAGACCCTCTTTGAACACTATTTAAAAATCAATTCAGCACTGACCCCCTTTCCCATGAACACAAAGGCTGCCAGGGCATAAGGCATTCTTCCCTGTTTATATCAGGTGCGTATTCCGGCTATCATGCAAAATGAGATGTCTTTCAGGAAATTCCGACAGAATTGGGCTGAAGAGATGTTCATGTAATTTTGCAATCAATATCAGAAATTTAAAATTTTCATCTTAAATAAAAATCTTGTTTATATAAAAACCACTCTGGAAGAATGTCCGGAAATGATTCTCTTGGCTTATATAATGGAATTGAAATTTTGTTTTTGAAAAACTTACCTCAAACACTTTGTCATTTACAACTATTAGGTGGACAAAAGCTTTTGACTTTATATATGACGTTCTTAACAGTTCCTCAATCTAACTCAAATAGCCTCTAAATTTGAATGAAACTCATCATTTTATTTTGAAAACTGATCATAAACCTTTCTTATTGCGGAAATATTTTGGATAAAGAGATTCACTATCTGTGGATCAAAATAGGTATTGTTCAGTCTTTGGATTTCCTTGACAGCATCTTCAAAGTTCCAAGCTTCTTTATAAGGTCGTTGAGTGGTCAGGGCATCGAAAACATCACATATCGCAACAATCCTGCCTGCCAACGGGATCTCCTTACCAGACATTCCCATGGGATATCCAGAACCATCCCATTGTTCATGGTGAGTGAGTGCCACCGCACGGGCAATCTTTAAAAGTTTGGAATTGCCGCCTTTTAGAAGATCTCCTCCCATCTCACAGTGTCCTTTGATAATTTCATACTCCTTGGAGGTTAATGATCCTTCCTTAAGGAGTATAGAATCTGAAATTCCCAGTTTTCCAACATCATGCATGGGGACTGCATGGTATAATAACCAGTTTGCTCCTTTTAGAAGACCATAGGATCGGCCTATGATTGAACAATATACGCTAAGTCTTTTGTTATGGAACCCTGTTTGGCCATCACGATATTCTGCTGCATGTATCAGTCGGTTGACAACCTCAAGCTGAGTTTTATGAAGATCATGGGTCCGTTCTTCCACAAGCACTTCCAGGTTTTTTTTATGATATTCCAGTTCTTTCTGGGTTTCGGTTAGACTCTCTTCAAGTCGTACTTCATTGGTCACATCAATAAGGGAACCAAATGATAATACAACCCCCCCTTGTTCATATGTCTCTATCCAGGCAAGATCTTTGAGCCAGATAGATTCACCGCTGACATCCACCTTGTAGATTGCTTCTGAACTTCCCTGTTTTTCAGCCATGTGGCGCATAGATTCTCGGCTTTGGCCTATTTGCCTTCTATCATATATCTCTTTTACAATGCCAGAGTCATTAAACTCCCTTCGGTATAAATACCGTTTGCTTAAATTGTCCCGGAATGCTTCTGCAAGCTTGTTCACAGCCTTGTCACCCAGCATCTGTCTAAGCCTTTCTCCAGCATACTCGTACCATATGTTTCCTCCGCCCGGTTTCCAAGCAGCAATATAAGGTACAATAGGGGTACCGATTTTTTCCAGGGCTGACATATGGGTGATTGTTTCTGCGACCTTCTTTTTCAGCTTATTGCTATAAGAACCTTTTAAGATATCACCATTGTAAGCATATCTCTCTTGAAACACTGAGTAAATCTTATTTGTCATAAAAAATTTTCCATTATTTCATAATATTTTGAAATCAAGAATACAGTCATTTATCACAATATGGCGAGTTCTGCTTATAAATTTTTCAGCTATTTAAAAAATCAAAGGTAAGTTTGGAATCTCTTTTAAAAATAATTACTTCATATTTTCAAAATGATGAAAAATGTTTATTTCAAACCCTTTTGTTGAAGTGATAGATTTATCTCATGAAACAGGATCAGCATTACAACCTTATCCACATACAAACCTTTTCACCCTGATGTGATGGCAGCGGCCCTGGTGCATGATTGGTTGTTTCTTACCCACCAGGTGGACCGGACCACGGCAGACCAAATATTTTATGATCGGCTGATACTCAATGGGGCAAACCCGATAGAGGCCAAGATAATGCACAAGGCTGTTAGAGTTGGTGCAGGCATGTTTTGGAAATTAAAACCGGAGAAAATCGAGGTCTTGAAAATGCTTTATGTTTTGGTCAAGGATAGTCCACGGTTTGGTGAGTATTGTTTACCCAGGATGCAATTAAAAAGGGCCTGGCAGCTAAATACACAGGTGGCGCCATCATTGCTAATAAGGAGACTGACACACCTGACACCATACCTGACAAAGGCATTATGGAAACATTGAAAAGGCTGGAATCAAAAATTGACAGCAACGCCCGGATGTTAGAATTGGTTTTATCTTCCATATCCTGCATTAAATGAGGACAGTATTGCCCCTGCTACAGAAGTTTTAGCGGCTTTACCTATGCGGGTTACAGTTACGTTGTCTGGGTGAGTCCAGTCATAGCTATCATAGTATTCACCATATCTGTCTTCCCAGTGATCCTTTACCCAGAGAGTCCTTTTATCAGGGAATATATGTCTTGCCTTTTCAGCTGTTCCAGCGCATACAACTGCTGAATCATAGGTATCATATCCTGGATTTTCAGACTGTTCTATCAAGTACAGGTGCATGATTGAGTTTCTCCTTTACGGTGGATTAGTTTAATTCGTTGTGCAGTGTTTGTTGGTCAATACGTTTCCACTGTGGAAGCTCATCCCATTTAGTAATAGGTGGTATTTCCAGTTTGTTTGATGGAAGGTGGTTTTTTTTGTGCGATGTTTGTATTTGGCTTTCTGTTCGAGGTAGCTTATCAGATCATCCATTTCTATCTCCTTTATTAAAATTAAGGTTACCCATCCCACAATTGAACCAAAGAACAAAATATATTGTCAGGTATAAGTTGCAGGATACCGGGGACAGTCATTTTTTCCATTTCAGATCCCATAACGCAAATTTAACCCTAACAACCAAATACCCGGCCAAAATCAGCAAAGCTATCCCGATAGAAACAACGATAATGCCAATAACTTCCAGGGGATTGTAAGTTTTTAATAGAATCACTATTGCCATGATTGCCACAGATGCTATCTATTTCATTTTTCTATCTCCTCAAGTATTAGTAATTAATCAATAATCATATCTCCTTATGGGATTCTTTAGCGTTCCATCCCTGCTTCACAACAGGTTTGGCTTTTTTATCTATTTTCAAATTAATGCAATGGTCATACCAAGTCTGTAATATTA
>JASJGP010000632.1:0-3503 GCA_033791485.1 Desulfobacterales bacterium
TGCGGGTATGTTTATGACCCCGAGCAAGGTGACCCTGATAGTGGGATTGAGCCAGGGACAAAATGGGAAGATGTGCCCGATGACTGGGAATGCCCAGTGTGCGGCGCGTCTAAGGATGATTTTGAGAAAGAATAATTAGAAGGAAAAAACATGAAACCTTTAGAAATAGCAAAAGGAATTTACAGTGTTGGTGTTACCGACTGGAATATCAGGGATTTTCACGGATATTCCACGCCTGCAGGGACAACCTATAATGCCTTTTTAATAGTGGATGAAAAGATTGTTCTGATCGATGCGGTTAAAAAGGAATTTGCCGACCAACTCCTTGAAAATGTTTCCCAAGTTGTTGATCCAAAAAAAATCGATTTTGTTGTCAGCAACCACACTGAAATGGATCATTCCGGGGGCCTGCCCAGGGTCATGCATAAAATCGGAGAAGACAAACCGCTTTATTGCTCCAAGATGGGATATAAAAACCTTTCCAGTCATTTCCAGCAGAAATGGAATTATCATGCTGTTGAAAATGGTGAAGAATTAAACATCGGCAAAAGGACGCTGACCTTTCTTGAAACCAGGATGCTTCACTGGCCGGATAACATGTTCACATATGTGAAGGAAGATAAAATCCTTTTCTCCAGCGATGCTTTTGGACAACATTACGCAGGGCCGGAGAAGTTCGACGACGAGATTGGCGATGATATAATGATTCATGCAAAAAAATATTTTGCAAATATCCTGCTCCTTTATTCTGCAAAGATTTTAAAACTTGTGGAAACCGTTACCAAGCTCGGACTCGAAATTGACATGATATGCCCCGACCACGGTATTTTCTGGAGAAAAAATCCCGGTAAAATAATTGACGCATATGTAAAATGGAGCACGCAGGAGGCTGAAAAAAAGGCGGTAGTCATTTACGAAACCATGTGGCACAGTACGGAAGCCATGGCGGAAGCGATAGTTTCGGGGCTTGCAAGTGAAGGAGTTCCCGCAAAGCCTATCCATATCAGAAGCTCACACCGCAGCGATATCATAACTGAAGTTCTGGACGCAAAAGCTGTGATAATAGGCTCCCCAACGTTGAACAATCAGATATTTCCCACTGTGGCAGATATTTTGACATACATAAAAGGTCTTAAGCCTAAAAATAAAATCGGGGCCGCATTCGGCTCTTACGGCTGGAGTGGTGAAGCAGTTAAGCTGATTAACAAAGAACTTGAGGCTATGAAATTTGAAGTCATTGATCCCGGAGTGAAGTTACAATATGTGCCGGATAAGGACGGTATCAAAGCCTGCTATGAGCTGGGCAGGAAAATCGCCCGGGCAATGTAAACCATATCTTGAACCAGAAATTTACAAGCTTATTATGAGGTAAACTTGAGGCGGTGGGCAATTAGATTGAAAAAGGCTGACTGCCTCAAGTTGCTTCTTGAGTTTGTAAGTTTCTGTGAACACGGAGATGAAAAATGCTGCAAATCGAAGACTTGCAGGTGAAGCTTGGTGACAAGAAGATCTTAAAGCATATCGATCTTGAAATCCAGCCCGGGGAAACACATATCCTGTTCGGACCAAACGGGTCAGGTAAAACATCCCTTTTAATGACAATTATGGGTTATCCCCAGTATGAAGTAGTAGCCGGGAAAATAGTCTTTAAAGGGGAGGACATCACCCATATGGCAATAGATGAACGTGCCAGGCTGGGAATAGGAATGTCTTACCAGCGTCCACCTACAATAAACGGTCTGAAAACAAGGCAAATGGTCCAGCTTTGTGCTAAAGATGCTGTGGATGAAGAAGAACTGGCCAAACAGGTCAATTTTGAACAGTTTCTGGACAGAGATGTGAATGCAGGCTTTTCAGGCGGTGAAATCAAGCGCTCCGAATTGCTCCAACTGATGGCGCAAGCACCTGATTTGATGCTTTTTGATGAGCCAGAATCAGGGGTTGATATGGAAAATATTTCTCTTGTGGGAAAGACCATTGCTTCTTTGTTGCAAAAAGACCTTGCCGACAGACAAAAAAAATCCAAGATGCAGGCAAAACTTGACCGGACAAAGATGGGGCTTATCATTACCCATACAGGATTTATTCTGGACTATGTAGCCGCTGATAAAGGGCAGGTCCTTTATGACGGGATGTTAAGCTGTATCAGTAACCCCCGAGAAATCCTGGATTGCGTTGGTAAAACCGGATACAAGGAGTGTGTGCAATGTATATCAGGGACGAATTAAGGGAAAAAGCATCCAGGGTAATAGATAAAAAGGGAGCCATCGGCCCGGATATAGATCTTAGTAAATTTGATGAGGCGCCGGTGCCCCATTCTTACCTGGCAGATGCAGATCTTTGCGCCATACCAGAAGATGAGCAAAAAACTCTAATTATGTCCGGTCTGGATGTAACCAAGAAGGAACGAGGTGGCACCTATTTTCAGAAAGACACAGAAGTTATTCATTGCCATACACAGCAGGATGGCATTGAAGTCATCCCCATCCAAAAAGCTTTGGACGAATATGACTGGATAAGGGATTATTACTGGAAGCTGGTGTCCGTAGATACAGACAAATACACTGCCGCTGCGGAGCTTGGTCTGCATGACGGGTACGTTATTCGTGCCCGTGCCGGAAGTAAATCCATCTATCCCATTCAGGCATGTCTTTATCTGGATAAGGATGGATTGCAACAAAATGTACATAATATCATCATTGCCGAAGAAGATTCAGAGCTTCATATCATTTCCGGCTGTGCCACGTCGCCCCACATGAAAAGGGGCGTCCACATAGGGATTTCAGAATTCTTTGTAAAGAAGAATGCAAAATTGTCTTTTACAATGATTCACAACTGGGCGGAGGATATGATGGTGCGCCCGCGCTCTGTAGCACAGGTAGAAGAAGGAGGACTTTTCTTAAACAATTACATCTGCATGAAGCCGGTCCGTTCCCTGCAGATGTATCCCACAACGCATCTGGTTGGTAAAGATGCTGTTGCTCGGTTTTACAGCATCATAGTGGGGAGTCCTGGATCCGAATACGATCTGGGCGGGAGAATAGTTCTTAAAAAGCCCGGCAACAGGGCTGAGATTGTGGCCCGGACCATAACCAACGGTGGAAACATTATTGCCAGGGGCCAGCTAATCGGCGAAGTGGAGGGAATAAAGGCTCACCTTGAATGTCGAGGGCTGATTCTCAATGGCGGAATTATGAGCGCCATACCTGAACTGGAAGGGCGTGTAGATGGAGTGGAGATGTCTCATGAGGCAGCAGTAGGTAAGATTGCCCAGGAAGAGATTGCCTATCTCATGTCCCGTGGCTTAAGTGAAGATGAAGCTACCGCAACAATTGTGCGAGGTTTTCTAAGTGTCGACATCCCCGGATTGCCACCTCAATTGCAGGCGGAAATAGACAGAGCAATAGAAGAGAGTGATAAGGATGTGATGTAGCTTTGCTTTTTTATACCAGGCGAAAATAGGAGAAAAAGATGGAAAAATTGGTATGTGCCCACTGTGGGTA
>JASJGP010000633.1:0-3462 GCA_033791485.1 Desulfobacterales bacterium
CGGGTTTAATATCAGGCCTTGGAGGTATCAAACGATTTGATGAGATTCCATCAAATTTAAATTTTCAGCTCTATATATTATACACGTTAATATGAGAAACTGGTCTTTGGTAGATTGTTGGCTCATATACTTGAATTGAAATTTCAAAATTAAAAAACTTCATATACCATGTATGATATTTTCAAGTTTTTATCTGGACTATGCCATATGAATAACAGTAGCGTCATTCTGTAAATAATTACTGAGTTTTTAACATCTTAAAAATTCATGAATGTTTTAGTTACTGATATCTGTAGCGATATTTTTAGAACAAATGATCCCCGAGAAGGAATGAGCCCATGAATGAGTTATGAATAACAACTCATTCCCTTCTCGGGAATAATATTGGGATGTTTTTTAAGGTTTATCTAATTTAAGCAACTCTCCACCCCTGGGGCTTGGGCTTTCTGTTGTGTACGGTATTATCAAGGAACACGGTGGAAATGTGTATGTGGACTCAGCCCTGGACAAGGGCACCCGATTTGCCGTTACGCTGTACCGGGAATTGGGTCCCCGGGAAGGGAAAAATACAGTTTTAAATCCAACACCATGAACCAGACCCTTCAAAAAGAGATAAAAATTGTTTACACGATTCCGTGCTTTCGGTAAAAAGGAACAACTATGCAGTACCCCAATAAGCAAACACCTATAAAAGGGAATAATCCCAGTATTCATTTTTTTTCATGGAAAAACATATTATGCCAAAAAGGGCAAAAATAACCAAAGGGTTGTTGGTTTTTTTATTCACACTTACCAGCCTTCTGGCTGTTGGGATAATAATTGCACCGAAGCTTATTTCCAACGCCGCTGTCAGCAACAAAGTTCGTAGTGAAGTGTCCAGGATGCTCGATTGTGAATTTGACTTTAAACAGCTGGAACTCTCTTTTTTCCCCCGGCTCAAAGTGGTGGTTGACACGCTTAAAATAAATGTTCCCCGGCAATTATCCGTCTCGGTTAAGGAAATTGAAATATATCCTGAGATTTTGCCGCTGCTCACTGGAAATGTTGCACTTAAAAAAGCGATCATCAATGGTCCGAAGGTTCGGATTCTCATGCCTGAATCGACCCCGGGGGAAAAGAGTTCGACCAGCCCATCTGAAACAGACCCGTCCACATCAAGTGTATCAAATGCCATTTCCGAGCTGTCAAAAATGTATCTGCCCATCACCCGTGGAATCGTCACACAGGGCAGCATTGAACTGGTGTATGATAAAAACACCACTTTTAAAGTGAATGATGTTGAGGCTGATTTGAAAAATGAATTGAAAAATTTAAGCTTTCAGATAAGGGCCATAGTGGATATGATGCCGGTATCCGGCAGTTTCATTATCTCTGAAGCAGAACCAAAATTTCGTTCGCAGCTTGAAATCAGGGACCTTGACATCAATTCCGCCCGTTCGGCAATCCTTGCAGCGGTAGGAGAAAATACTGCCGTTCAAACCGTTTTTGATATATTAAAAGGCGGCAAAATCCCACTGGTTACAGTGTCTGGTCAGGCAAATACACCAGCCGATTTTGAAAATTTGGACACCTTTATCATTCAAGGTCAAGTGATGGATGGGATAGTCAAAATTCCTGGAACAGGCTTGGAAATGGCTGCTGTTAAAGGCGATGTTAAGATTTTACATGGAGTGCTGGCCGGGAAAAATATTCAGGACCAATGGGGAAATTCATCGATTCAAAGCGGCAGTTTAAAGCTGGATCTGGCCAAAGATCCTATGCCGCTCCGGGTTGAAACCGGGATAACGGCCAATATGGCGGATATTCCGGCAATCCTTGACCGTATTGTCCAGGATCAGGATTTCAAAAATGAACTGGCACAACTTGAGAATGTTAAGGGAAGTGCCAGGGGGAAATTGCAGTTGACCGGTGATGCAGACAACCTGGAAATGGGTATTGTTGCAACCGATATTGACTTTGTCGGGCGTTACAAAAAAATTCCCTATCCGCTCACCCTGGTCTCCTTAAACAATGGGAGCCTCTCCTATGACGGGAATAAGATAGGATGGGAGCAACTATCCGGTTCCTTGGGGGCATCCTTCTTTTCTGGATTTTCCGGCAGTCTTGAACTGGAGGGAGTAAATGATTTTAGCATTACCTCGGGAACCTCCCGTATTCTCCTGCCCGAGCTGCTGCCATGGATTTCAACCCATGCAAAGACACAAAAGCTCCCTGGATATTTGAGTGGCGGCAAAGGGATTCTCCAGTTATCAAAGGTCCTGTTAAACGGGCAGCTTGAGGATTTTAGCAACTGGCAGTTTAACATTGCCGGTGATCTGGAGGATTTTGTCTTTCAGAACTTACCTGGAGATCCTGGTCCACTGAAAATTGGCACCTTGAACTTTACGGCAGACCCTCAAACATTAGAATACGCCCATGGACAGATAAGCGTGCATGATACCTCCCTGGAAATATCGGGTATTCACAAACTATATATGACAGATTTTAATGGGGATGCAAAGTGGACCTTTGAAGGCCAAGTGGGCCAGCAAACGGTTGACTGGCTCTCAAAAACCGTTGACATGCCAGATTGGCTGAAGTTCCGGCCCCTTTCCTTTGCACCCTCACATCTTGCCGCTTCGAATCAAGGGGGGCAAAAACTCACTGCAGACCTCTCTTTTCAAGACGGTCTTGGGGTGTCAGCCGATTTAACCGTGAACCCAAATGAGGTGGTTCTTAAAAAATTGAAGATTAAGGATAAAGATTCCCAAGCCTCCTTTGCAGGTTTATACAAGGATCCGTCCATTGAAGTTTCCTTTGAAGGAAACCTTCATGAATCGACCCTGGAAAAATTATTCAGTTTCAGTTCCCCCCTGGCAACTTCCATTGACGGCAAGGCCCGGGCCCGCGTAAACCTGAAAACTCCATTATATATGAGTTTTGATGGAAACCTGAATGGAAAAAATTTGTACATACCCCTGGGCATGGGGACCCCCCTGTTGATAAATCATATTGCTGCAAAGGGAGAGCCAGAAGAGATAAAGATTGAATCTGCAGATCTGTCCTGGGATGATATGGCCCTGACCCTGTCAGGAAACATAAACCCCGATGCCGGCAAATCGCTGACCTTTGATCTGGATATAGCGGCTGATACAATTGATGTGAAAAAAATCATGGATCATTTTGAAGAGGAGAACAGGTCTACCGATCAAAAATCTGTCGCCCCCACCCGTTCTGCACCGATTTTAGTACCGATTAAGGGTGACATTCGTTTGAAAGCAGAGCAATTTAAAACCAAGGCGCTAACGATCCAGCCCCTATATGCCGACATCAGGGTTCAAGACAAAATAGTTGACATCAAGATAAAAAAGGCAAATCTGTGCGGCATTCCAGCTACAGGCACCATCAAAATTTCCCAGGAAAACATTGAATACCACCTTGAGCCCATCGCTCAGGCCCAGCATTTAAGTACGACAATGAACT
>JASJGP010000634.1:0-3378 GCA_033791485.1 Desulfobacterales bacterium
TTTGGACCTGTGTTTGCAGCGGCCGGTTATCGGTATGATAAATTGAAAATTGACGAAGATGATGTTGATGTGGATGTTGATTTCAGCGGGCCGTTTATTTAAGCCGGGTTTAATTTTTGATAGGGTATTTTTTCTCCTTTCAAACCGTCTGAATAATCGCGTCCGTTTACCTGTTCATGGTGGCTTCTTACCAAAAAGGAAATCGGTTTTAAAATTCGATTTCCTTTAAAATTATGTGCATAAATTACCACCATTAACAATTCATAGATCATCAATTCCTGTTTAAAAACCGGGTTTTTCATTTTGATAGATAGTATATCGGCAGGAGATGGGTAAAGCTTAAGAACTTTGTAATAAAAAGATATTCTTTTTTCGGGGGTTGTTGCCTGGCAAGTTGCAGTAATTTTATTTGATATTTTGTATTATCAGAACATATAAAATCCAATAGCCCGGTCACTTGGATCAGAGGGATGAACGGAAATAAACTCAATCCCAAATTCAAAGCCAAAATCTTTTTTTATGATACATTCTTTTTTAATTAATGACCTGTTTTTATCATCCAGGTGAAATTCCACAATAATTTTGTCACCAAGAAAAAATTCTCTTTTTGAATTAAGTTTTATTTTTAAACCGGTGCGGGACACATCTGTTACGATCATAGTCCCCTTGTCTCTCGGAATGTCGGAAACGATATGAATGAAGATCCCTGGGAAATTCGCTCTTTTTCTAAATTGTTTTCTTTTTTCTATCAAAGCATAATAAGTATTTCCGCAGGTGCACTTTATCTTTACCCTCTCCGCTTTTTCCAGGTTTTTATAATTTGACACATCAACCGTTCTCGGCTTATTGCATTTAGGGCATTCAAAGGTAATTGTATTATCACTGCTGATAAAAGCTTTTTTCATTTTCCCCTAACTCCTTGAGACCTTCGAAAAGTGCCGTTTTGAAATTGCCTCTCCTTAAAATAAAGCTTCAGGCTCTTAACTTATGATGAATTCATAAAAGTCAAAAAACCCTTCTCCTTGTTGAATATCCCACTTCTGTGAGCAGGGAGGGGAAATCAAACTTTTTACGAGACCTTCAACTTATATAAAAACCTATTGCTGCGTAACCCTCAGCACCTCCTCAATTGTAGTCATTCCTGATAATACTTTTAAAACACCATCATGACGCAACGAAACCATGCCGGCTTTTAAAGCTGCACTTTTTATCAGATTTGAGTCAAATGTTTTCAATATAAGGTTTTTGAGCTTATCGCGTAGAACCATTATTTCAAAAAGGCCTATCCTGCCCTTATAACCTGTATTAAGACATTCTTTACATCCTTTTGCTTTGCAAATATTACCCCTTTTTGTTTGATCTACGGTAAGTCCGATCCTGCTGAGAGCGATGCTCTCAGGGAGATAGCATTCTTTGCAACTACTGCACAGGACACGAGCCAGTCTTTGTGCTACTACTGCAATGACCGAAGATGAGATTAAAAAAGGCTCTACACCCATATCTACCAGACGGGTAATAGCACTTGCAGCATCGTTTGTATGAAGTGTGGAAAAGACAAGATGTCCTGTTAGGGCGGACTGGACAGCTATTTCTGCTGTTTCCTTATCTCGAATTTCACCGATGAGAATAACATCCGGATCCTGCCTTACAATAGATCTTAACCCCTGCGCAAAAGTCAGATCTATCTTGGGATTGACCTGAATCTGACTGACACCTTTAAGTTGATATTCAACAGGATCTTCAACGGTGATTATATTTATTTCCGGTGTGTTGATGGATGATAAAACTGCATAAAGGGATGTGGTCTTCCCACTTCCAGTAGGGCCGGTAACAAGAATGATCCCGTTGGGAGATTTGACAAGGTTTTCGAGAAGGTTAAGCTTTTTCGGCAAAAGACCAAGATTGGAAAGTGTAAATAATTTAGCTGTCTTATTCAGCAGTCTGAGCACAACACGCTCACCAAATGAAATCGGGATGGTGGAAACTCGAACATCGATATCCTGGTCTCCCATTTTTACTTCCAGACGTCCGTCCTGGGGAAGCCGCTTTTCAGCAATATTCATCTCCGCCATAACTTTAATCCTTGATATCAGTGGTGCCTGGATCCATTTTGGAGGCGTAAGCAGATCGTACAGAATACCGTCCACACGGTATCGCACTTTAAAACTGTCCTGATATGGCTCGATGTGAATATCACTTGCACGGGCTTTTATCGATTGGGAAAGTATGTGGTTTACAAGCTTTATAATCGGCGCGGAACTGGTGTCATCTAAAAGATCTGCAGTATCTTCTATTTCGCTGATAATAGAACTCCCGCTCTCCTCCATATCCTGGACGAGCTGCTCGGCGGAATCTCTGTTCAAGTCATAAGCCAGATTTATTGCGGAAAAAATAGTATCTCTTGTTGAAATGACAATATCATAATCGTTCAGTCCTAGAATGCTTACCAGGTCATCAAGGGGTTGAAAAGATGTCGGGTCGTTAATGGCAATGATAAATTGCGTTTTGAAATGGTTTTTTCTTTCATCTTTACTGCCATCCAGATCAATATCATTTTCAAGGTCTACTGGCTTGGAGTTGTTCGCCAGGGGGACCATAATATATTTTTTTAGAAACTGAATCGGAACGTTGGCTGTAACATCATTTCCGATAGTTTTGAAGGGAAGATCAGGCCAGAAAGGAATGTTATATTGTATACTTAGCGCTTCAAGGAGTTGTGATTCAGTAATTACTTTTTTTCTTAAGAGTATTTCTCCAGTGTTTTCGCCTTTTTCCGTTTTAATCTTCTGCGTTTCATCCAAAACTTCTTTGGAAATGCCGAAGTTATCACTCAGTATCTGTGATAAATTTTTTATCATTGCGTATCCGGTTTCTGGGAAGTTGAAGAATTTTCTTCTTTACTTGTTTTGTACATTTTAATACTTCCTTTTTCGACTTCACCAATTTTTTCTTTCTTCTGGTTATATATCTTCTGGGCATCGGCTTTATTGTTGATGACATGGGGAGTAAGGAACACGAAAAGATTCGTCTTTTCTCTTTCTGTTTTTCTTGACTTAAAAAGCCATCCGAGCAGGGGAATATCTCCGAGTATGGGAACTTTATACTCGGTTTTCGAAAAGCTCTCATCTATAAGCCCGCCAATGACAACCGTAGAGTTATCATCTACAATCACGGTGGTATCTATGGTTCGTTTTAATGTGGTCGGTCGAAAGTCGGTAGTTGATTCCAGCTTGGTAACTTCCTGGGATATTGCAAGGCGTACCATCCCATCCTGGCTGATTTGAGGAGTAATCTTCAACGTTGTGCCGACATCACGGTATTCAAAGGAACTATATGTCTCAACACCACCCTCTGCGGTCGATCTTGTCTGGAAGGGGA